>JAFXIB010000102.1 GCA_017533505.1 Clostridia bacterium
AAGACAAGGCACAAATCGCATCAGTAGCATCAATATCTGCTGGTGACGAAAATGTAGGCAAGCTCATCAGTGATGCAATGGAAAAGGTAGGCAAGGATGGTGTTATCACCGTTGACGAAGGCAAGAGCATGCAAACCGAACTTGTAGTAGTAGAAGGTATGCAATTTGACCGTGGATACGCAAGCGCCTACATGGCAACCAATCCCGACAAGATGGAAGCTGTTGTCGAAAACCCAGTTATTCTTATCACAGATAAGAAAATCAACACACTCCAAGAGATACTCCCCCTACTTGAGCAAGTAATCAAGAGTGGTATGAAGCTTGTTATCATCTCTGATGATATCGAAGGCGAAGCACTTGCAACATTGGTACTCAACAAGCTCAAGGGCGTATTCAGTTGTTTGGCAGTAAAAGCACCTGGCTTTGGTGACAGACGCAAAGCAATGCTCCAAGACATCGCAATTTTGACTGGTGGACAAGTTATCAGCTCCGAAGTTGGCATGGAGCTCAAGGATGCAACCCTTGCTCAACTTGGTAGAGCAAAGCTCATCAAGAGTGACAAGGACAACACCACTATTGTTGGTGGCATGGGCGATGAGTATCAAATCCAAGCACGCATCAAGGCAATCAAGGCACAAATCCAAGAAACCACATCTGATTATGATAGAGAAAAGCTCCAAGAGCGTCTTGCAAAGCTCAGTGGTGGTGTAGCAGTAATCAATGTTGGTGCTGCAACCGAAATCGAAATGAAGGAAACCAAAATGCGCATTGAGGATGCCCTATCTGCAACTCGCGCAGCAGTTGAAGAAGGTATCGTACCTGGTGGTGGCATCGCACTTTTGAGTGTTGTCAATGCTGTTAAGGAAGCAACCAAGGATTTAAGTGGCGACTACAAGACTGGTGCAAACATCGTCATCAAGGCACTTGAAGCACCAATTAGACAAATTGCCGAAAACTGTGGTGTAGATGGTGGTGTAGTAATCAACAACATCATGCATGCAAACTCCGTAACCTATGGTTACAATGCACTCACAGACGAATATTGTGATATGTTGGAAGAAGGCATCATCGACCCAACCAAGGTAACAAGGAGCGCACTCCAAAACGCAAGTAGCGTAGCAAGCACCCTACTCACAACCGAGAGTCTTGTTGCAGATATCCCAGAGCCACCAGCTCCTGTGGCTATGGGTGGCGGACAAGACATGTATTAAAACGCGACATTTTAGCGAAATACTTTGAAAAATAAAAAAAACCGTCGGGGCGCAGTACGCAAAGTACAGCAACCCCTCGGGTTTTTTCTTTTCCTTCGTCTTTCATCTAAACTGTCGCGTTTTTTGGAGTGATGAATGATGAGTGAGGAATGAGGAGTGGCTTCATTCCGTTACACTACACTCACAAGGTGTTAGAGAGCAAAGTTCTTTTTAACTCTTGGTATATGCTCAAACCTTAACGCAAGCACTTGTGCTTGTATTTCGCGCCGAACGGAGTGAGGTATTTCTCGCTCTCGCAAGGCGAGAGTAATTAACGCCACGAAGTGGTAATTATCTTGCGAATGCAAAATGCATTTCGCATTAGTGAAGCTTTTGCGCAATCAAAAACTTCACCACCATCTCTCCCCTTTCAAGCTCGTCTAAAGTCAGCAGTTTTTCTATCCACCTTTCGCATGGCTTGATGTCAAGTTTATCATATATTTCGTATGTTAGACCTTGTGGGGGCTTGGGTAAGGAGTTTAGCATATAAACATAGTCTACAAAATGACTGAAATTATTGTGTAACAAATAGCTTATTTTTAGGCTGTCTTTTAGGGCAAGGCTGGCTCGGAGCTTCTCAACAAGTGCATTCATCTTGTGAGTGAGTTTTTCCACTCTCTCAACACTTGGCTTGTAGCTGTTTAGTTTGTCTTTTGCTTCCTTTTGTAGATTATTTAGTTCCCCAAACCTATCTTCTACTATCTTTCCATAAACATAAAGATAGAGCGCGCCAGCGTCAAAAGAAAACCTTTCAATGGTGCTTTCAAGGGTGTTATAGTGTATCTCTACTGGCACACCGTCAACCACCTTTTCCACCACCTTATTTTCGCCATAAAGCACAATTATATCAAGGTCGGAGTATTCCGTTTCCGTTCCCCTTGCAAGTGAGCCCGTAACAAATATCCCCCTAATAAGGGAGTCGCTTTTAAGCTCATTTACAACCTTTTCAAATACAGAATGAATATGCATAGGACCTCTTTTTAAGTTAAATACCTCGTTACACTCGGCGATAAATAAAAGTGCAAGTGCTTGCGTTTTGGATAGAGCCTTTCGCAGTGAAGTTTTTGCTTATGCAAAAGTGAAGTTTGCTGTGGCAAGTGAAGTTGCTTTGCAGTGAAGTTTTTAGCTAAAGCTAAAAGTTAAGGTTAGAGCATATACAAAGTACATAAATAAACTTTTTATCTCTAACACCTTGTGAGTGTAGTGCAACGGAATGAAGCCACTCCTCATTCCTCACTCCTCATTCATCATTCTCTAAATCCTTGTGAGTGAAGCGAAGCGAAATGAAGCCATTTCGCATTTCGCATTTCGCATTTCGAATTTCACATAATAGAAAGGCAAAATAACTTTCTAATATATGGTTTCTATATACTCAATGAGCAAATCCCTCATCAACACTCCAGTTTCAATATACTGACAGCCTTCAAACTCTCTATACCTTGTGCCTTCAAATACATAGTCGATGACAGCAAGCTGATACATGGTGTTGTCGCTCAAGGTGTTATAATCCCCTGCTATATAGAAAAATCCACTATTATTGGAGCAGAGTGATTTTAGAAGTGAGCCACGCATATTGACGATAACAACCATATTGTTGAATGGGAACACTTCAAATACAGATGCCCTTGTGATAGAGCCGGAATCAATGGTAGCTCTTACACCACCTGTGTTTATGATTGCCAAATCAATGGAGCCAAAGGTGTTTTGTGGGTAAGTGTAGTCAAGTAGTGCTTCGGTTGCGTAGCTACCCAATGTACCCTTATCGATATAGCTTGATGTATATCCCAATGATTCCTTTGATAGGTCAATTAGCTCTTGATAGCTATCAATCACGGTCTGCACCCTACTTGAAATGGCATAGTCAGCTGGGTATTTTACCGATGTATAGTAGCTCACATAGTCCTTTGTAGTTCCGTCAAAGCGAAGGATAACCTCTTGAGCGTTTTGATTTTTATCCCTGCATTGCACAACTGGGATAGATTGAGCGTCAGTTCTTACGACAGATTCGGTAACTCTTTGGTGTTTATGACCACAGAAGATGGCATCAATTCTATATTGACCGGAAAGTGATGCGATGTCGACATTCAAGCCTTCTTCGTAGCTGTGGGTAGAAACGACAACGGAGTCGCAATTCATGGTGTTACGGAGATATCCCGCCCACTCTCTTATGATGGGGAGAGGTTCTGCAAAGTCGTATGGTTTTGCGTAGCGAGTAAGGATACTTGACTCTTGACCGTATCCAATCACGCCAATGATACCAACCTTCAAGCCATCTTGCTCGACGATGGTATAAGGCTTAATCCAATCGGGGCGAGTGGTGGTGTTTTCGTAGTAGATATTTGCGCCAAGGAAGGGGAAATTTGCTTCGCCGTTGGCTTGATTTCCGTCAGCGTATAGAGCAATTTTATCAAGTCCCCAGTCGAACTCGTGGTTGCCGATTACAAAGGCATCGAGCTCCATTATGTTCAAAGCATCAAGGATAGCTTTGCCGTAGGTTTCGCCACTTACATAAGAGCCTTGGAATGCATCGCCATTTTGGATGAAGATATAGTCGCCATTTTCGCTTTCAAGGTTGTTTAGAAGTGTATCCACCCTACCGATTGAAACGCTTGAATCGGAGTCGGTGAAAGCGCCATGGGTATCGTTTATCATCAAGAAGTTTAGGTCAACAGCGCCACTTGGAGTGGGAGTTGGTGTGGGGGTTGGGGTGGTGTTGCCACCGTTGCCACTACCACTACCATTGCCACTACCAGATGACAGCATATATGAAACCATATTGCTCCAGTCGCTTGTTAGATATTTTTCATTGTCGCCAACAGCTCTGACCTTCAAGGTTTGACCTTCAAGGAGCTTGCGAGTGGTTTGAGTGGAAGGTACTTTTATAAGGTTACCATTTATACTCAACAAATAAGAAACTGCATTGCTATCAGCATTCCACGAAGCAGTATTGCCCACAATCATAACGATTGGAGCATCCAATTTTTTAGGTCCAAAGTCGCAACCGACCAAACCAATGGTGGTTAACACAACAATGGACAAAATCAAGATTATGGGGAGAATTTTTTTCATAATATACCTAATTAATAATTGGCATTAAACTTCGTCAATGGGAGTGATTTTGATACCATCAATGCCACTCTTTTTTGGAGCGCTTTGAGGTGGTTGAGGTGCGCCTTGATTGATGGGTGCATCAAAGTCAATCAGAGGTAGCACATATGGTGGCATACCAGAAAGTGCTGTCAAGCTTGATACATAAGCCCTAACATAAGGGAAAAGAACGCGTGATGACTCAATGCGCATTTTGTTGATGTCAAGGCTATCTTGAGTAACAGCAAAATTACCGGTAACCTTAACAAAAAGGTCAAATGGAGATGGCTTTTCATCCGAACCAACTACTCTCACCGAAATGGCAAGAACAAGGTTTTTGGGGTCCTTTTTGATATCCATTTGGATACTTGGATTGACGGTAAAGTTAACAGTACCCTTTGGCACATCATTAACTTTGAGGTTTGATTCATTGACTTTGTAACCTAAAAATTTGAGATTCATATGGCTCCTTATATGATGCAAATTACATTTGCAGTGAAGTTGCTACGCAGTGAAGTTTGCTGTGGCAAGTGAAGTTGCTTTGCAGTGAAGTTTTTAGCTAAAGCTAAAAGTTAAGGATAAGAGCATTTCGCATTTGCGACTGCAGGTCGCTAAAGTTCTTATCAAGACTTTGGAGTTTGGATGAAAACCGACGGATTTTTTAACCACTCCCATTAGACCACGAAGTTTAGATGAGATGCGACGGAAAGGCAAAAACGACACGACGGGACTTTACTCACCGTAAACGACCGAGTGTTGTTTTTGGTTTTGCTATGCAGGTCGCTAAAATTCGTGGTCTAATTAGTTGCCAGAGCGGAACAACCCATTCACTTCCTTCGCCTTCGTGATATAAACAAAGGCATTAGGGTCAATTTCCTTGAGTAGTTTTTTGAATGTTGTAGTTTGTTTTTTACGGACAACGCAAACAATCATATTGTGGTTATCGCCGGTGTAAACACCTTGTATATTTATGAGAGAAGCGCCACGGCGCAACTTATTGATGATTGCGTCGGATACTTCTTCTTTTTTGTCGGTAATGATATTGAAAACAACACTTGACTGCACGCCATTGGTGATGATTTCAGCAACTTGGGCAGTGATATAAAGGGTTATAAATGAGTAAAGGACTGGGGTTGCGATGCTGACAAAGATAGCATTGCTGTCAGTACCTTCTGCTGTGATATAACCAAGCACACCACTCAAAAGAACGATAACGCTATCAACGACAAATAGTTGCCATTGAAGGTTAACATCTGGTTTAGCTTCGTAGCTGATTTTGGCGATGATTTCGGTGCCACCACAGCTGGTGCCGAGCAAAATCATACCACCAAATGAAGCTCCCCCTATTACACCTGCAGCGATAGATGCAAGCACAGTAACGCCACTATCGAGTCCACTACCTTGGAATGTTGGGAAATTTACAAGGCTAAATAGTCCCATGAACAAGGAAGTAACTGCGACACAAACGCAGGTAGAGAAAGCGTATCTCTTGTTGAGCTTTACAAATGCTGCGATGATAAGTGGCACATTCATAATGAATGAAGTCAACGAAGCATCGAACCAAGTATTTGCAAGGCTCAAGTTATAGTGAGCTACAAAGTTATAGATAATGGAGCTCAATCCCCCCACTCCACCTGGTGCAAAAGCATTTGGAACTATAAAAACATAGTTCGCAATAGCTCTCAAGAAAGCGCACACAATCAATGCGGAGTAGTAGCCAAGCTCTTTGAATACTGCTTTTTTTGTAATTTTCATAGATACCTTTTGCAGTGAAGTTTTTGCTTACGCAAAAGTGAAGTTTGCTGTGGCAAGTGAAGTTTTAGTTAATGCGAAATGCATTTTGCATTCGCAAGATAATTACCTCGCTTGCGCTCGGCGATAACTACTCTCGCCCTTGCGAGAGCGAGAAATACCTCACTTTGTTCGGCGCGAAATACAAGCACAAGTGCTTGCGTTGTGGATAGAGCATATTAAGAGTGCTAAAAGTAATTTTACTCTCTAATATACTCTTTTATCCTTAACGCAAAAAACAAAGTTTTTTGTAGTTATCGCCTTGGAGCGATAGCGCAAAGGTAATTATCGCCCGAAGGGTATTTATCGCCGAGTGTAACGAGGTATTTAGCTGCAAATGCTTTTGCTCTTTGGCGTAAACGACCGAGTGGCGTTTTTTGGCTTTGCTATGCAGGTCGCCAAAATAACGCGCTTTTCATCGAGTTTTTATTTGGTGCCGAACAACCTGTCGCCAGCATCCCCCAACCCAGGTAGGATATATCCGTTTTCATTGAGCTGACGGTCAAGGCAAGCAACAAATACCTTTACATCAGGGTGAGCGGTTGCAACGGTTTCTACGCCAACAGGAGCAGCGATGATGTTCATAAGACGGATATCGGTGCAACCCTTTTGCTTGAGTAGGTTGATTGCAGCAACTGCGCTACCACCGGTAGCGAGCATTGGGTCAAGGATGATAGCGATTTTATCTTCGATACCATCTGGGAGCTTGCAGTAGTATTCTTTTGGTTCAAGGGTTTCTTCGTCGCGATACATACCGATATGACCAACTTTTGCAGTTGGGAATAGCATATGAACGCCGTTTACCATACCAAGACCTGCGCGAAGTACGGGCACGATAGCAACGGAGTTTTCAATTACTATTGTTTGCTCTATGCGTTCAAGTGGAGTGGTAACCATAATTTGACGAGTGGGAACATCCTTCAAGCACTCAAAGGTCATGAGAGCAGTAATCTCTTCGATTAGGGCTCTAAAATCTTTCATGCCGGTATCCTTATTGCGCAAAATAGCGATTTTATGTTGGATAAGTGGATGATTGAAGATAGTTACATTTTCGTAATTTTTCATATTTTTCTCCTTTGCCCTGCCCCATATGGGGCAAGGCACAGATGATATCAATTATTCAGCTATTTCTTCGGTAGTTTCTTCTGTAGCTACTTCGGTGGTAGTTTCTTCGGTAGCACTTTCGCTTACGCTCTTTGATACTTCTGCATAAGCAGCTGGAGCGCTGTCCTTTGATGCTTCTTGCTTGTTGAAGATAACATTGGTGATAATACCAAGTATAAGAGCAGTAGCTATGGAGCTGATGGTGATGATTGGGCTACCGTCAGCATTGGTGCCAAAGTTAAGTGACAAGCCACCGATGCCAGCGATTAGGATGGAGCAAACAACAAATAGGTTTTTGCTTTCGCCAAGGTCAATGCCCTTTAGCATATTTAGACCACTAACAGCGATAAAGCCATATAGAGCCAAACAAACGCCACCCATTACGCAACTTGGAATGGTGTTGATGAGAGCAATGATTGGGCTAACGAAAGCAAGCACGATAGCAAGGAGTGCTGCGCCGAGGATGGAAACAACGCTTGCATTTCTGGTGATAGCAACGCAACCAACTGATTCGCCGTAGGTGGTATTTGGAATACTGCCGAATAGAGCGCCAACAAATGAACCTACGCCGTCGCCGAGTAGTGTTCTATGTAGACCTGGGTCGGTGATGAGGTCTTTTTCGATGATAGAGCTGATGTTCTTGTGGTCAGCAATGTGCTCTGCAAAAACAACAAAAGCAACTGGGATATAAAGAAGAGCGATGTTAGCAACAGCAGTACCGTCAAGAGGTTTGATGCCGTCCCCTGCTGTGTGCAAGAATGTGAATGATGGGTAGTTAAGGAAAGATGTAAACTTAACTGGGCTAAAGTTTTGGATGAGAGCATCGTAGTTAACAATCTTGAGATACTCAACATTGGCAGTGTAGCCGATGATTGAGAATAGAGAAGCGAGCACATAACCAACACCGATACCGATGAGGAATGGTATGAGCTTCATAGTCTTATTGCCCTTTACGGAGCAGAATACGATGGTAAAGAAAGTTACAAGACCGCAAATGAGAGCGACGAGGTTATAGCTCATATTTGCGCCGGGAGCCTTGGTGATATCGCCCATAGCAGAGCCAGCGAGAGATAGACCAATTAAAGCAACGGTAGGTCCGATAACAACTGGGGGCATAAGCTTATGAACCCATTGAGAACCGGCAAATCTAATAGCTATAGCTATTAGGACATAAACTCCACCAGCGAGAGCTGCACCGATTAGCACGCCAAAGTAACCAAACATTGATGCGCCGATGAGTGGGCTGATGAAAGCGAAAGAGCTTCCAAGGAAAACTGGACTCTTAAACTTTGTAAAGAGTAGATAGGTAATTGTACCAAAGCCAGCGCCGACGAGAGCAGCAGCAGAGTCAAGTACAGTTAGACCTGTTGCGCCATTGACGATAACAGGAACAACGATGGTAGCAGTAATGATAGCCAAAAACTGCTGAATTGAGAAAACTATAAGTTTTCCAATTGGTGGTCTGTCACTTACATCATAGATAAGTTTCATAATTACAATCTCCTTTTGTGAGTTTATTTTGTACTTTGTATATATTCTTATCCTTAACGCAAGCACTTGTGCTTGTATTTATCGCCTTGGAGCGATAGCGCAAAGGTAATTATCGCCCGAAGGGTATTTAACGCCGAGCAATAGCGAGGTATTTAGTTGCAAATGCGAATTGCATTTGCATTCAATTACAGCTCCACGCTGTAATTGAATTTTGAGTTCTCATCAAATCCCCCTTCTACCCAGCCTACTGGTCTTTCTTGGGTAGCGCAGTTGAAGGTAACTTGAGGGCTCAAGGCATCTTCGGATGTGTCTTGGGCGCGATTGAAGTTCCAAGTGAATGCTTCTTTACCCACACTAACAAGGCTCAATGGAAGGTATACTTCAACAAGTGAGCATTGATAGAATGCTTTGCCCTTGATTTCCACGATGTTTGCTGGCAACACAATGTTAGTTATGTTGTGGCACTTTGAGAATGCACCATAGGCAATGGTGGTGGTATCGGTGATGGTAACCGATGTAACACTCTTTGGAATGTCGGTATAGTAACTATCGCGAGCGCCACCTTCAGCTGATTGGATAGTCCACCCATCTTGGGAGTTTTCGGAGTAGTCAAAGGCATATCCAAACAGACCTTCTACGCCATCGGCGCCCCTATATCCACCAACAAATGGTATGGTCATTGTGGTGAGAGCGCTCATACCCTTAAAGGTATACTCACTTATGGTTTCAACGGAGTTGGGGACAGTTATAGCAGTAATTGCGCTATCCCTATTGAATGTCTTATATAGTCCAACCACGGTTTTTCCGTCGATAGTTGATGGTACGCTGACGATAGTATCAGAGCCACGGTAGTCGGTAAGTACTGCATAGTCCCCACGAGCAAAGTATTGATAGTCGCCCGATGTAATTCTATTTGCTCCATATGTGATATTATATCCACTTACATTGGTTGCAAGGTTCCAGTTACTGCTCCAGCCAGAGAGCATTTCTTCATCCCCTTCCACGGTAACATTAAGGGTGGCGCGACAGCCATCAAAGATACCCTTTCCCACACTCAAAGCAGTGATAGGTATGATGGCATCGGTAAGGGTGGTTACGCCCTTGAAAGCATACTGGTCAATGGTAACAAGCCCAATGGGGAGATTAGCTGTTGTGATAGCAGTATTTTCAAAAGCATAGGAACCAATTTCTTTTAGTCCTTGGTTAAAGTTGATATTTGCAAGGTTTTTACAGCCATCAAAGGCACTTGGACCGATACTAACCAATGTAGATGGCAAAACGATGGTTGTAATTTTTAGGTTATCCCTAAACAGATTGGTGCTCAAATTCTTTACGCCATCGGGTATGGTATATGAGCTATTTTCCAAAGCATCGGAGTAGAAAACCATTGTTTCCTTACCCTTTGTGAAGATGACACCATTGTCAGCTTCATAGCTAACACTACCATTATTAACGGCGATTTCGGTTAGTTTTACGCAGTTATCAAAGGCAGTTGGGGCAAGGGAAACAACACTACTTGGGATAGTAACATTATTTAGCTTTAGGCATCCGTCAAAGGCATACTCACCGATAGTTGTCAAGGTGAGTGGAAGTGTAATGCTTTCCAAGTTCTCACAACCATTGAAAGCCAACCTATCAATGACCTTTATACCGTCAGAAAGTGTGATATTTGTTAGCGCCCTACAAGTATCAAAGCAACCATCTGGGACAACTTCCACCCCTGCTGGAATGACGATATTGTTGAGTTTTACAGCATTTTTGAACACTCCGGAGCCAAGTTTAGTAACATTTTCCAAGCCCGAAATGGTGGTAAGTTCGGTGCAACCACTGAATGCAAAGCTACCGATTTCGGTTACATTTGGATGCAAACTGACGCTAATAAGGTTTACAGCATTAAGGAAGAGCTGACTACCGATTTTAGTAACCCCTGCTGGGCAAGTGAAAGATGTAATATCCTTGCAACCATTGAATGCATTTTGACCGATTTCGGTTGTACCAACTGGGATAGTAAAGTTTTCAAGCTCTGTGCAGTAAGCAAATGCGCTTGCGCCGATTTTGGTTATTTTATTATCAGTTGGGATAGTCAAAGTTTCAAGGACTTTTGCGTTATAAAGGAAATAATCTGGTATTTCGGTTATATTTTTGGATAGCGTTACACTTGTCAAGGAAACGCAACCATATAGCATGTTGCTACCAACCGACACTACGCTATCAGGCATAACAAGTTCGGTGAGTTTAGCGCAGTTATAGAATGCTTTTTCGCCGATGGTTGTAGTGCCATTGTCTATGCCGATACTCCTTATAGCAGAGCAACCGCTAAAAGCTTCCTTACCGATTGAGCGCACATTTTCGCGCACTCTGACACTTGTGAGAGCTACGCAGTCCTTATATGCGCCATCTCCAATTGCAGTTATACTATCGTATAAGGTTGCATATTGGAGCGAAGTAC
>JAFXIB010000103.1 GCA_017533505.1 Clostridia bacterium
GAATTTCAAAAGAGAAATTGTTGACGGCTACTACTTCCTCGCCTGCATTCTTGTTTCTGCTGGGAAATACTTTTGTCAAATTTTCAAGTACAACTTTCATATCCAAGAGTTCCTTTATATAGATTTTTTTTGTTTCGTATAATTGACGGGCTTACGCGCCGTGATTATCATTTGTTATCTTCCTTGTTGTCTACTTCGACAAAGGAGTCAGCAAGAGGATTGCTGGTACCATATATTTGGTCAGCAACGGTATCGCCAGATGTTTCGGCATAAGCATTGCGCCTAAACTCTGCCATTTGCTCCTCGGAATCAAATATCATTTGACTTGCAAGGTCAACAGTAACTGTCTTTGCAAATACATCGTGGATGAATGGTCTTGTGTCCTTGCGCCATACAAACAATACGATTTCAAACACAAATAGTAGCACGATTACGATAAGTGACATTATCGCATTGCTTGTGAACATCATAAATACCAACAAGATTGGCACCATGGTTTCAACTGCATACTTGCCAAGGAATGTCCTAATAAACATTGTTATCGCATTGACCTTTACGCCATTTTGATGTACTACTGCAACACCAAATACCTTTTTGCCAATGGTTTGTCCGTTTTTGAATAATAGGGGAACAACAAACTCAAGCACCAACATTGATAGTAGTACGCCAAGTGAAATCATCATTAGCGTAAAGCCAATGAGCTTGAGCATACCTTGTGAGTATGCTGTATCCTTTTCAAAAACCTTTACGCACTTGTCGTGTGCTTTGTACCAGTTTTTGAGTTCTGCTTTTGGGATATCGTCTGGGTTTGCTGTCAAATCAACGCTAAACTTTTCTTCAAAAGACCTAACATACATCACTGGCTTCATGAGAAATGCCTTGTCACCAGCCTCTCCCTTGAACTCTATTGAGCATGCTTCATAGGCTGCAAGCCATGCAGTTTTTTGTTCGGGAGTATATTCTTCGTATTCGGTGTCGGTTGCAAAAAGGTTTAGACCAATTGGTTCAAAATATTTTGATTGATAGGAAATGATTTTATCAAGAGAAATGTTGAGGGAAATGTCTTCGCTAACAGCTTTGTTGAATTGTTCGGAATAGGTGTCGTAAAGTGCTTTTTCTGCTTCGTTTAAGCTTTCATATGTTTTGCCAAAATCCACGCCGTAAGTTCGTTTATAATATGTTGTATAAGCATCTTGGGTTGAGATATTGGCATCAAGCTGTGTATCATAATCGCACATAAGACCGAGTAGCCAAGCAAAACCTACAGCAAGTACAGCAAAAAGTATCATATCAAGTATGAATGCTACCAATCTTTTTGTGATGCTTGCCTTTTGAATGTCAAAAATCATGCGTTCTCGTTCCTTTTCTTTACGCGCTCGCGCGCTACATATATTTATTATAAAGGGCATCCCCCTTTTGTGATGTTAACATATTTCGACAAATTAATCGAGACATAGTTTATAAAATATATATAATTTTATTAGGAAAATTTTGGTAAAACACAAAAAGAAAGCAATAATATCACAATTTTTATAAATTTTTATCACAAAAGAAGATGTTTTTTAGCAAAAAAACGCGATGGCTTAACACCAATATTTTTGTGATAAAAAGTGAGCTCAAAAGATACAAAATTTGTGGGCAAGAAAATGCCAAAAATCTCAAAAATCAAACATTGTACATCAAAACAAAAAACACATTGAATAGGGTGCTTAATTTTAGAAATAGGAAGCCTAAATAAGCATTTATCAGTTTTTTACAAAAAAGTTAAAATGTGATATAATTCAGTTAAAAAGCACGCCTTTCTTCTTGTGGATTTTTTGGGCTAAAAGGCCATCGTTTTTTGATGCGCTGTTTTAACCAAAAACGAATAAATGTTCTACAATTTTTACCACCAAATATGAGCGCCAAAATACTTTTTAGCTTGAGTATCATTGACTAAAATTAGCTTTTGTTATATCATAAAGATAATCTAAATCGCGCACTATTCTATTTAGGCGCATATGGAGTCCATATGTTCAAAAGCAAAATTGAAAGAAAGCTGATTGCACTCATTTTACCTATCTGCGTGATAGCCTGTTCTCTTGGTTGTTTTGTAGGAGTATTTTCTACCGAAACAACAACCATCGAGAGTGTCGAAGCCGCAACAACGGTTGAAAGCTATTATGCAGGTCTTAATGAAAACCTAACAGGCGATAGCTTCCAAGATGAACTTGCTGACCTTATCACATCTACACATAAGACATATACCTCATACGATGATTTGAGAGATGTCTTTTCTGAAAGCGATGCTGATCCTAATAAGAGTGGCAATATTATTTGGTTTTATTCAGGTACATCTGTTTCTTTTAATGGAAGCTTCGGAAGTTCTTTTGGCACTACAAATAGAGAACATGTATGGCCCAAAAACAGTGGTGACACATTCCCTGCAAGCAGTGGACCTGGTTCAGATGCACACCATCTTCGTCCAGCTGAATTTGGCATGAATGGAAGGCGTAGTAACCATGACTTTGGTGAGGTAGCGCAAACAACATCAAACATTGTGCCACAAAGTAATAGCACAAATTATGATAATTGGTGTTATTTGGAGAATTCCGTATTTTATCCTGGTGTAGGCTTCCGTGGAGCAACGGCGCGCATACTTATGTATGTACACACTCGTTGGGGTGAGGCTAATAATCTTTCATTGGTTCTTGGCAAAGGTAGTAATGTCAAAGAATTGGGTGACATTGAAGACCTTATGAAATGGCATATAGAAGAGCCACCAACCGAAGCTGAAAAAGCAAGAAATGAAGTGGTTTATGGTATTCAAGGCAATCGTAATCCCTTCATTGACCATCCAGAATATGCAGAAATGATTTATTGCTACGATGGCGAAAACTACAATGACGAGCTCCAAAATGTAGTTAAAAATTATGGTAGTTATCTTGATGGAAGTGTGGGTGGCACAATTGAGCCAGAAAAGGTTGAAATATCACAATCATCAGTAAATATGGTCAAAGGCGAAACCTTCAAGCTTGAAGCCAATGTTTATCCAGCTGGTGCAAGCAGTTCTCTCACATGGACATCTTCATCTCCAAGTGTAGCAAGCGTAGATAAAGGTGTAGTAACTGCACTTGGCGCTGGCACAACAACAATAACAGCTACAAGCACAGTTGATAGTAGCATCAAAGATACCGTTACCATTACCGTAAAAGCAGTAACTTCGCTTGAAGTAACAGGCACTCCTGTTAAGCTAACATATACTGCTGGGGATACATTTAATCCAGCTGGTTTGACGGTAAAGGCAACTTATACTGATAGTTCAACAGCAACGATACCCAATGAAGATTGCTCTTGGCTTGATGGAACGACCAACCAAACAACACTTTCACAAGGAACAACATCGGTTATATGTAGTTATGGTGGTGCAACAAAGACCATCAATGGACTAACTGTAAAGCAAGGGACAACAAAGAGTATCACTATTACTCGCGATAGTTTTGGCAGTGGCAGTTCATATGCTTGGGTAGATTGGAGCGCAGGTGGTATCAGTGGACAAGGCTTTATGTATCCTGGTGAAAAAAACTCCATTCAAATGAATACGACAAACTCCGACAATCGTAAAGCACAATATATCTTTAATACAACTCCACTTGCTGGTGGTATTGTATCAATTACAATAAAAACAAGTGTCGGAAAGAACTGGAGCGTTTTGACATCAACAACTCCATATGATGCACATGATGGCACAGCGAGTGGTGGCACAACTAGAGGCACGATTGCTTCTACGAGTGATGGTGGCACGCTTGAAATTGGCACAACCGACCAATACTTTGCAATCAACTATGCTTCCACTGGGGCTGCTTATATCACAGAAATCATCATTGTATATGGTTCTGCTCACTCTCACACAGTGGGCGCTTGGATAGAAGACAAAGCACCAACTTGTGCAGAAGAGGGTATCAAACACAATGAGTGTACAGAGTGTGGCGAAATCGTAGATATCGTTGTATTGCCAGCACTTGAGCACTCCTATGGCGATTGGACCGAAACAAAAGCTCCAACATGTACAACTGATGGCGAAGAGTCCAGTTACTGCTCAAGCTGTAAGCAAACCATTACGCGTACAATTGCTCGTTTAGGCCATGACCTTGAGGAAGTGGAGGATAGTTATATTGCACCTACCTGCACAGCAAATGGATACGAAAGCACATATGCTTGTGTGCGTGTTGGTTGTGACCATACCGAAGTGGGCGCCAGCATCCCTGCAACAGGACACAGCTATGGCGAGTGGAATGTAACAACCGAGCCTACATGCGAAGCAGAGGGTGTGGAAACAAGAACCTGTGGAACTTGCTCACATTCCGAAACTCGCGTTGTAGAAAAGGCTCCACACGCATTTGGCGAATGGGTAGGAATTAGTGACAATATGGAGCAAAGAGAATGTGCTGATTGTGGCGAGATAGAAGAGCGCGCTAAAGCAAATCTCGAGAAGGTTCAAGCCTTTGTTGCTCTTGTTGAAGCAGTTGAGCAATCTAACACAATGAGTGCAAAATGGAGTGCCATATATGAGGCTTTGGAAGCCTATAATGAGCTTTCTGACAGTGAAAAGGATGCTGTATATGAAGAATATCAATCACTTGCTCAAGCAATAAACAGCTATAACCAAACAGCCGAAAGCATCAACCAAGAGTCACAAAAAGCAACCAGTCAAGCAATACTATTTTACATTGGTGCGATATCAGCTCTTGCCTTTGCTGGATACTTCCTTTTGAAGATTTAAGGAGGAAATGGAAATGAAAAAAGTTTTATTTATTTTAGTTATCGTAGCACTCCTTACCATCAGCCTTACAGCTTGTAATTTGATACCCGATAAAGATGCTGATGTTTACAACACTCTCAACGAAATGGCAAGCAAGGAATACACCAACATCAACCTTGCAGTTGAAACATCATATCAAGGTGTAACTTTGCTCAACACATATACAATCATGAACAGCTCAAACAGCACCATGGTTACCTACAAGACTCAAAGCCTTGCAACCATAGGAACTGACGAGGACGGCAACTTTGTTGTTCCCGAAGATATGATTGTTACAAAGGAAGGCAATGCTGTTATAAAAGGTGGCCAAGTTGTGGAGCAATCTGGCAGTCCTGCTGATGTACCAGTAAAGAGTATTTCCACCCTTAAACTTGACTTCAACGAAGCATATTTCAACAACCCATATGGATATGCTGAAAACGAGCAACAAATTTTCGTAGCAGATGTAATAAATGCTAAAGCATTTACATCTAACGCAGAGTTCGATGGCAAGGATATGACTGTGGAAGTTCGTTATGGCGAGCAACTCGAAAAGGTAACAATCAACTATACATCTCAAAAGGGCGCATTGGTCAAGGTAACATACACCTTCAAATAAACCAAATTTTAACAAAAAGAAAAGACACCAGCTGGTGTCTTTTTTTATGCAAAATTATTTTAGTGGTGGCTCCAAATAGTTTACCTTTTTGTTTGTAGCAATGGCATACTCAATTTCTGATTTTGTGCTTGAGCCGATGTATCCATTTTTGTTGATTACAAAAATCTCGTCAGCCATATCGATTTTTCGCTTGTGCATATCATCGAGCATTTCTTTTGTGCCTTCAGTCCACACTTCGTCATCGCCAGAGTGTCCAAACAGCCCAACGGATATGACGATGTTGCCTTCAAGGGACAATCTCTTTTGAGCATTGATAAAATCGTCTTTGAACTTTGTACTGCCACAAAGGGTTATAACCTTATATTTTCCAACCATACGCCTACATCTCCTTTGCACCATTATAATACAAAGCCATGATTTTGTCGATACTATTTTGAACTTTTAACTTGAGTGTTGAGCGCAAGTCAAAAGGCTGTCAAGGCAAAGAAAGCTCAAAAAATAGTCTTTTATATGCGTATGCACATACGCCTTTTAAAAATATTGGCTAGTGACGGGTAAAAGTGTTTTTGATATTATTGTAATAGGTGGCAGTGTCGCCTATTTTGCCACCACCAATTGTTTACTCCATACCTAACACGAATACAGCAGAAGAAGTATCAGCCTTATCGTTTTCGGTATACCAAGCAAGAGTAACCATCGTCAAAATCAAGACGAGAGCCACAACCGTCAAATGTAAACCTAAAATGATAAGTTTTTTCTTTATACACACCCAAAATGCGCAAGAGCGCACAAAAACAATATTTTAACATTAATATAATACAAATACAATACCCAACTTTTGACCTATGGTTGCAAAAGAAAAGCACAATATAATGCTTTTTTTGTGAAATGGTTATTGATATAATTGTGGAATAAAAACCACAAAACCATAAAAAGTTTTATATTTTATAAATTAATTTGCGATTTTGATTAAATAGAGTTGACTATTGGTTGAAGAATTAATTATTCTTTATGTAGTAAAAAAGGGAGCAGAGTAGCATGTTTTTGACGCACAAAAGAAGTAGTTTTATCCTATTTGTTGGACTTTTTCTGGTTTTAATTTTAAGTTTTAGCTTGATGATTGCTGGTGTAGATGCCAAAGCGTGGGGAGAAACATTTACGATAAAAACCTTTGCTGATTTAGAAACATTTTTAACTCGATTAGAAGATGGGTATTATTATGCTGACACAATAACTATTACTGGAAATAGCGATATTGATTGTGGAGAATATGTACATACAATAATTAATTTTAACGAAATCAAGGATAAATACCCAGAAGACGCTGGTGTAAGTATAAAATTTGATGTTGGTTTAGCAAATATTTATAATCCTGAAGGTGAACCTATAAATCAAGAAGAGCACTATGGTTTGTTTAGCAATGTTAAATATGCAGAAAAAAGCAAATTAGCTGTCTATTATAAAGTTACCCTTGATGCTGGAGAGGGAACTGCTAAAAGCGAGATTGATTATTATAGATATAGTGAAGAAGCAAAACTTCCAGAGGTAACAGCGCCTGAAGGCAAGACATTTGTTGGTTGGAGAGAAAAGGGAACAGAAAGCATTGTAACAAAGATAAGTGCTACATCTTGGGGTGTAAAAAGCTATGAAGCTGTGTATGAGTTAAATAGTGAAGGCGAAGGTGGTGGAGAAGTTGAGCCAGACGAGCCCGAAAATGATGATTCAACTATCACATATCCCATTGTTTATATTGATAATTTAGGTGGAAGTGGTATTGATAGTTTAGTTACGACATATACAGTAAACGAAGAATTGGTGCTTGGAAATTTAGAAAAGGAAGGATTTGATTTTGTAGGCTGGTGTAGTGGAGAAACCAAGGTTGAAAAGCTTAATGCTACCCTTCAAGATGGTTTGCTTGGCGAAGATGACAAAATCACTTTAACAGCTGTTTGGGAACTTGAAAATCCAATAGTTGGAGCTTTAACTCCAATTTCTAAACTTTATGATGGTGGCAATTCTATCCTTGAATTACCTTTGGAACACAGCCTGCTTGATGGTCTTAATGTTACCTACAAATGGTATAAGAAAGGGTGCGATGGAGTGTTTAGTGCAGATAAGACGCTTTCTTTTTGTGATGTTCACGAAGGCGAATACATGGTAAAAGCTCTTCTTACTCATCAGACAAGTGGATTGAACAAAGAAGTTGCAAGTGAATATGTAAAAGTACAAATATCTTCTAAAGTATTATCAGTCAAGCAACTTTCAGGCGATTTTAGTCTAAATAAGACTTACGATAAAACCGCAACATTCCATGGCACAATTAATGCAAATGAGCATTTTGAATTGCAAGGTGTAATTGCTGGAGATGAAGTGTCAATCAAGAATGTGGTTGCTGAATACAGCTCCAGTAAAGCAGGTGCTGTTGAGCTCAATGTTAGTTTTTCTGAACTAAAAGGTAGTGATATTTCAAACTATGTTTTTGACTCATGCTCACTTACATATAGTACCTTCATTTCAAAGAAAAGTGTCGTGTTGGAGAAAATTTCTTCACCTGATTTATCAAAAGATTATGATGGCACAACAAATGTTAAATATGAGTTTAAGCAAGGTAAAGATTTTAACATCAATGGTATTTTGGAAGATGTTGAAGTGAACCTTTCTTGCAAGTATCTTGATAGTAACGCAACAACCAATGCAAGGGTTGAACTTAATGTTGTTTTACAAAACGATAACTATATTTTGGAAAACTCAACTCTTAATTTTGATGGAGTTATAACACCCAAAGATATAACACTAAATAAGCTTTCGTCTCCCAGTATTATCAAAGATTATGATGGCACAGACGCTACGGATTATAACTTCCAAAAGGGTATAGATTTTGATATTGTTGGTTTAATTGAAGATATAGAAATTTCTCTTTCAGCAAAATATTCAAGTAGTGTCGCAAACGCTGCTACAAAGATAGTTTTAACCATTAATGTTTTAGATAGTAACTATATACTTGAAGACAATACTCTTGAGTTTAATGCAGTTATCTCAAAAAGAAAGATTACAATCACAAAAGCTAATACTCCCAATATCACAAAGGTGTATGATGGCACAAGGGTGGTTGATTATGAATTCAATCAAGGTGTTGATTATGTGATTAATGGTGTTGTAGATGGTGAAGTCAAAAATATCAATTACTATTCGCTATATGACAATGCAAATATTTCGGCAAGCAATGTTGTTGTGTTGTTTGGGGAAATTGTATTTAATGATGGAGCAAGTATCGACAACTATGAGTACACTGCAGAAAGTATTGAACTTTATTTTAACGCAAGCATTACACCAAAGAATGTTGTAGTATCTGGCAAAAATATCGTTCGTACTTATGAAGACAAAGAAAATCTTGTTGATGAAATACCAACAGGCATTAATGACGAAAAGATTAAGGTTAGATATATTCGTGAAACTGGTAATAATGTTGGACAATATAAGTATGTTGGTGTAGAAGCCGTGCTTCCAATAGATACAAATTACACCTTGAGCTTTGTTGCGAGTGAGAGTATTTATGAGATTGTCCCAAGTGTTCCAAGCATAGAGTTTCCTACCTTTAATGCAAGGGTTTATGATGAGCATATTGCACTCGTTGACGAAACACTTGTAGACTCTGAACGCTATACAAAGAACGGAGATGAATATCTATATAAATATGGTGTATTCAAGTGGACCAACCCAAGTGATGTTGCTTGTGTAGCCAATACAACTGGCTACCAAATGGTATTTGTACCAAGTGATACAATCAACTACGACTATACAATGGTTGAGAATTATGATGCAACTCAAAATACAATAACTCGTTTTGTTGCTATTTCTATAAGCAAAGCAACTCCTGTGCCAACGGACATTCAAGATAGCTTTATAATGCCAATAGGTATGAGATACAACAAGCTCCAACTGCCAACTGGATGGAGCATTGCTGTTGATAGCGAAATATCTTCATCAAGCGTTGCAAGTGGAGAACCTGACACCAGCGCGACCTTCCAAAATGCACTTGTATACGAACACGATGATAGTGGAAACTATCAAAGTATTTATAAGGATTTAGTGGTAAACTTTGTGCTTTCGGAAGTTGTGTTTGTAAATGGCGAAAATCAAAGTACAGGTAACTATGTTGAAGTATTAAGAAACCTAAATAATAGTATTACAATAAGAATTTCTCTTATCAATCCATTTGAAAAGGAAGGCTATAAGGTTAGCGAATGGACACTTGAAGACGGCACAAGAATCTTCCCAAGCGTAGTAGACACAAACACTTATGATATAGTAAACGCCGACCTAATCAAAGCTCAAATTTTTGTTAATGTTGGCATTGTAGCAAGAAGTGACATAAAGGTTGAATATCGTCACTACTATGAAAACATGAGTGGTGGATTTGATGAAGAAAATATGGATGCTGTTGTCAAGACGGGCACAGCTGATGCCACAATAGCAATAAGCTATGACGACCTAATTGCAAAACAAGGCTTTAACTTCAAAAAGACAACTCTATTAGGGAGCGATCAAGATATTGATAGTTTTGTTGTTTCTCCAAGGGGAGATAGCATTGTTGCATTCTACTATGAGCGCAAGAGCATATCTATATCCTACATTGACAGCCAATACTTGGAGCTACCACATGAAGGCAGTTTGCCTTCAAGCAAGGTTGCTAAATATGGAGTTCCATTTGATATTGACCAACCAACATCTTATCTTGTATACGGGTATAGTTTTGTGGGTTATACTGATGGTGTTACAGTGGAGAACGGAGCGCTCAAAAAGATAACCGATTTGGAATATACTGTTTCTGACGATAGAGATATTGTAGAGTTTAATCTATGCTTAAAAGCTCAAACAAATACACTCTATATAATTAATCGTCATGTAGGCGAAGAATGTGTTACCGAAAGGCACTATGGCACAACTGGTACTATGGTTGACATTACAAATTTAGAGTATGAGGGTCACAAGAGATATGCCCATGAAAATGAAAAGCTCAATGGCTTAATTAGTGGCAATGTCCTTGACGAAGAAGGCAACTTGCTCAAAGGCGAGATTTTGACACTTGTTGTTTACTATAAAGTTGAGAGCTTTATCGTAAGTATGCCTGAAGAGTTTGGTAGTGAGCTCGTCATAGTTGAGTATGGCAAAGAAGTAGTTTTACCATCAGCGCCCGAAGTTGAGGGTAAGGAATTTGTGGGCTGGTTAATCAATGGCGTGCTATATGGAGCTAACGAAAGCATTACAATGCCAGCAAGCGATATTGTAATTACAGCAAAGTGGCAAAGTACCAATGCAGATACCGAAAGTGATAAAGTGGAAGAAGATAACAACCAAGATGGTACTGATAACAACACTTCTATTGAGGGTTCTGAAGACGATAGTGGTTTGAGTTCTGGTGCTGTTATTGGTATCATTGGTGGCGCGGTTGGGTTTGTCGTTGTAGCAGGTATAATAAGTGCTATTGTCGCAAAACGACAAAAGAAGCATGCAGATCTAATAAGCAAGCTTCAAATTGTCAATCGAAATATGTTTAAGAAGCACTAAACTCTTACACCTAAAATATGTATCCCCCTTGCTTTTACATAATCGTAATCGGCAAGGGGTTTTTGATAACTATCAAACGAGTGTGATGCAACAAGTGGCATTGCGCCCTTGAAACCAACAATAATAAGTGAGTGGTAATAGGTGCTTCTGTCGCCAAGTTGGATAAAATCACCAACTTTAAGTGCGCGTATAGATGCTTCTTCACCAAATGGACCATACCCATCTCCTATGCGATTTACCACGATATTATTGGTCAAAAAGTTGTAGAATTCATTTACACCTGTCCAAGCTGGTGCACGATTGTTTGAAGATTTATAATACCAGCCAAAAGTAGGGGTAAAGTTCATTTGGTTTGCTCCAGCATAAAGACATTGCGAGCAAAAATTGGTGCAATCTCCACCAAGCTTACTAAAATCATAATATGCAATATTGCGCCCGAGTGCGTAGTGCTTTGCATAAGAAAGAGCGCGTGAGCGATTGTAGTCGATAATTTTCATATTATAATATATGAAATTGGAGCTACTTGTGCTATAATTGGAATAGAATAAATTAGGAGTTAATTATGGATACTTTTCAAACACTATACTCAAGAAAATCCATTCGTCAATTTAATGGAAAGGGCATCAGTCAAGATAAGCTTGCCGAGATTTTGAAATCAGCATACGCATCTCCCATTGGGCTCAAAAGATATGATAGATTGGAGCTAAAAGTTATTACAAATAAATCGCTAATCGAAAAATGGGAAGAGCAAACCGCCATTGTTATGGATAGAGAGGGTTACAAGGCTTTTTACGGAGCACCTGTTGTAGTGTTGGTCTGCTCTGAAGTTGATGACGGAGTATATGCAAATGTAAACTATTCAAATGCTGCGATAGTGGTTCATAATATGGCAATTGCTGCGACTGCGCTTGATGTTGGTGCGTGTCATATTTGGAGCGCGCCAAGAGCCTTGAGAGCACTACCAGACCTTCAAAAGGAAATGGGGATAGCGTCCAATATGGTGCCATGCTGTGCAATTGCACTTGGTGAAACAGACGACAAATATGCAGAGAGAGAAATCGAAAATCAAAAAATAAAAACCACTTTTATTGATTAATTGTTACAAAAGAAAAAGCTTCCTAAATGGAAGCTTTTTTAATTTACTTTATATACTCTTGCGCAATATTTAGACAGCGCTTGCCTTCTTTGGTGAAGGTTGCAAGGCACCATCCATGTGGGCTGTTTATACCACCGGCCATAAACTCTGTGTAAGGTACATTGTTGGCTTTTAGCACTTCTATTAGATGTACGCTTTCTGGGTCCAAACCATCCTTTTTTGACCGGCCGACAACAGTTTTTGGGAAGGCTGGTGTAATAAAGTTTGTAGCAGAAAGCAAAGCGATTTCATCATCATTTTTACTTTCAATAGTGGGTATATCGGCGCCAAAGAATGACTCAATAAAGGTGGGCATATTGGGGAATGTAAGCTTGCACATGCCTTTTGCAGAATAGCATCCATTCATAAGGATTGTTGCCTTGATGCTAATTCCACCAAGGTCTACTTTAATTCCAAGCTGTTGTTGAAGTTCTTGGTTGGTGAGTAGTGCAGTTAAATAGCAAGCATAATAAGCCCCAGCAGACTCGCCAGCAATAACAATGTTGGTTAAGTCAACATTATATTCATCAGCATTCTTTGTGATATAGTCAAAGGCTTTTGCAAGTTGATATATTTGATATGAAATTGTTTGCATGGAGCAAGCTCATAGTCAAGGTTAAAAACTTTGTATCCAGCTCTTGCGTATTCAGCACAAATGTACTTGCGCATTTTGCGAACGCCACTAATAAATCCACCACCATGGATATAAATTAGAATAGGTTTCTTTATGCCATCATCCTTAAAAATGATGTCCAATTCTTCTCGGTGTTCATCGCCGTATTTTACACTTTCGACTATCTTTAAGTCGCGAGTGTTCCTATACAAAATTGGTATTGTTATATACTCAACAATATCCAAAAACTTTCCTACTCTAACACCTTTTTTATATGCCTTTTGATCCATGTGTTTCTCCTTTATGATTTATATTTTATCACTTGAAAAAAGAAAGTCAATAGTGTATAAAGCTAAAATTAATTGGACAATTTTGATTTATTATTACGATGTATCTATGCTACAATGTCAGCATGGATATTCAAAAAAAGAAATCGTTGTCGGCAAAGTTGCTACTTTTGTTTACTACCATAATTTGGGGTAGTACTTTTGTGGTGCTAAAGGATACATTGGATAGTTTGCCGATGTATTTTATTTTGACGGTGAGATTTTTGATTGGTGGTATCATTGTTGGATGTATGGCGCCAAAGAGATGGAAGGGCTTTACGCCAGATATGTTGTGGCGCGCTGGGCTTACGGGTATTGTGCTGGCTGGAGCATATATCACGCAGACAATTGGACTAAACCATACCACGCCCGGCAACAACGCATTCTTGACGGCGACCTATGCTGTGATGGTGCCGTTTATGATGTGGGCAGTCACCAAGAAGGCGCCAACGGTATTCAACATAATTGCAGCGATACTTGGTATAGTTGGCATTGGACTTGTGTCTTTTGATGGTGGATTTGGCTCATTCAATTTTATGGGCGAAGGTATGACACTTGTATGTAGTGTATTCTTTGCTCTCCAAATCTTGTTCATTGCAGTATTTGGAAAGGGCAAGGACAGCATAGTGTTCACATCCATTCAGCTTGTTACAGCAGGGCTGATAATGATGATAATATATCTTGCTACCGAAGTGCATCAACCCATCAGTATTGATTTTGATTCAGGTTGGCGACTTGCATATTTGACGATAATGGGAACATCGTTTGCGCTCTTTGCGATGACATGGGGAATGGCGCACACCGAAGCAAGTAGTGCCTCTCTCATAATGAGTTTGGAGTCTGTGTTTGGTGTAATATTCTCCATTGCAATATACAAAGAAAAACTGACATTGCAAGTAGGCATAGGGTTTTTGGTAATATTTGTTGCGCTTATCATAAGCGAGTACATCAACGAACTTTATCTATCAGGCAAGCTTAAATTGCCACTCAAAAAGCACAAAAAATAGTGATAATTGGTATCCATAGATACAAAACAAGCAACAAACAACAAACAAAATGTATTTTGGGTAAAAGTAAGGCAAGTCCTTACTTTTATTCTTTTTAGGGCAAAAAAGTGCATTTGCATTAATTTTTGATTTTATGCAAAAGGGTTCGCGCAAAAAAGTCGCAAAAACTTAAAAATCTTGTGCGCCCTTAATAATATGCAAAAAACTCGTATAAAAAATTTTATTTTATGCAAAATTTGGCTGAAAAACGCTTGCTTTATACATTTCAATATTTTATAATCGTTGCATAATCAAAAAAATCAATAGACGGAGGCAAAAAATGTCTAAACAAATAAAGAAAATCGTTTTAGCATATTCAGGTGGTCTTGATACATCCATCATCATTCCTTGGCTCAAGGAAAACTATGACAATCCAGAAATCATTGCAGTATCAGGCGATGTAGGTCAAGGCACCGAGCTTGATGGTCTTGAAGAAAAGGCTATCGCAACAGGCGCATCTAAACTATATATATGTGACCTAAAAGAAAAGTTCATCACCGACTATGTATATCCCACAATGCAAGCTGGCGCAAAATACGAAGGGGATTATCTCCTTGGAACATCCTTTGCTCGTCCTATCATCGCAAAGGCTATCGTTGATATCGCAAAGGCAGAAGGCGCAGATGCAATTTGTCATGGCTGTACCGGTCAGGGCAACGACCAAGTTCGTTTTGAGCTAACTATCAAGGCATTCGCTCCAGAAATGAAGATTATTGCTCCATGGAGAATTTGGGATATCAAGTCTCGTGAAGAAGAAATTGAGTATGCAGAAGCACACAACATTCCACTTAAGATAAACCGTGAGACCAACTACTCAAAGGATAAGAACCTATGGCACCTATCCCACGAAGGTCTTGACCTTGAAGACCCAGCAAACGAACCAATGTATGATAAAGAAGGTTTCCTTGAAATGGGTGTATCTCCATTCATGGCACCAGACAAGCCCACCTATGTTACCATCAGTTTTGAAAAGGGTATTCCGGTTGCAATCGATGGCGAAAAGTTGAGACCAGTTGCTATGCTCGAAAAGCTCAACAAGCTTGGTGGCGAAAATGGTATCGGTCTTGCTGATATCGTAGAAAACCGTCTTGTTGGTATGAAGTCCCGTGGCGTATATGAAACTCCTGGTGGTACCATTCTATATCGTGCACACGAAGTTTTGGAAACCCTTTGCTTGGATAGAGATACATCACACTACAAGGCACTTGTTGCTCAACAATTTGGCGAGCTCGTATACTTCGGCAAGTGGTTTACACCTCTACGCGAAGCACTCACAGCATTTGTAGATAAGACTCAAGAAAATGTTACCGGCGATGTTAAGCTCAAGCTCTACAAGGGCAACATCATCAATGCTGGCACAACATCAAAGTACTCACTATACAACCCAGAGTTTGCAACCTTTGACGAGGACGATGTATATGACCAAAAGGATTCAGCAGGATTCATCAACCTATTTGGTCTACCACTAACCGTAAAGGCACTCATGGACAAAAAGAACGGAGAAGCAAAATAATTTATGGCACAAAACCTATGGGGTGCAAGGTTTACAAAAGAACTTGATGCACTTGTCAACCAATTTAATCAGTCAATCAAAGTAGACTCCCTTATGTACAAGCAAGACATTGAAGGGAGTCTTGCTCATGCCGAAATGCTTTGTAAGCAAGGCATCATCGAAAAATGTGAC
>JAFXIB010000104.1 GCA_017533505.1 Clostridia bacterium
AATGTCCTTTATAACATCGGCATGGGTTATATTCCACCTTTCGGGTAGCTCACCAGCTCTCATGCCCTTTGCTTGCAGTAGTGTTCCCATGCCACCATCAAGATATATTAAGTTGTCCTTTAAGTAATCAAGTAGTTTCATCTTATCTCCTAAACTCGCAGTCTACTCTACCACAAGTATCACAACTCTTTTTGTGCTCATCTCCATTTGTTGAGCTTACTCCTATCAACGCAGTAACCGATTTTGATGGGGATAGTAGCATACTTTCATTGAGAGTAAGTCCAATGCTCTTTGATGCTCCAAGCACATCGATTATGTCCTTTTGAATGGATATATCCAAGTCGCCATATCCTGGGCTAAACCTTGGATGAGTAACCATACCACTCTTGCGCTTTGAGAGTGCGATTTCTTGACAAAATACATCGCACAAGCTCTCAACACGCTCAACCCCTACTGCGTGCATAAGTATTCCTTTTGCAGGCGAAAGAATGGTTGCTCTGTTGATTAGCCTATCCATCTCTACCCCTATTGTCACCCCAAATACAACAACAGAGTGACAATCAGCAAGATTTTTGGCAAGGTCTTTTGAATGTATCTTTGTAAAAAATAAATCTACTTGCTCGCCCTCAACCACCACCGGAAGCTCCAGATAGCAAACCTTGTATGATATCCTCTCTAATGCTTCTTCCTTGCATTTTTGGAGTAGCTCTTCA
The DNA here is from genome assembly GCA_017533505.1 of Clostridia bacterium. Lineage (GTDB taxonomy): Bacteria > Bacillota > Clostridia > Christensenellales > DTU072 > Stercoripulliclostridium_A. Next base: position 714 of record JAFXIB010000104.1, read on the forward strand.
AGCTCAACTGTGGGCGCTTTAAGGTTAGCGTATCGCCTCAACTCCCTTTCGTTCCAAGGAATATTGGAATATGTTTTTATCGTTACAGGAAGTGCCATTTTAGTCAATTATGCCCTTTAAGTTTACAAGTATCTTCCTTGCAACCTCTGGCTTATTCATGGAGTAAACATGCACATTCTTGACGCCATTTTTGAACAAATCTATGATTTGTTCGGTTGCGTACTCAATACCTATATCCATAACCGAATCTGCCTCTGCATTCTCGATTTCATCAACAAATTTTTGGGGAATATATGAGCCTGACAATGATATCGCACGCTCAATTTGTACCTTGTTGGTTATTGGCATAATGCCAGGCATAATGGGAACATTTATGCCCACTTTTTTTGCATCGTCCAAAAAGTTATAGTACAAAGCATTGTCAAAAAACATTTGAGTTGTCAAAAAGTCACAGCCCGCATCCACCTTTTCTTTGAGGTGCAAAATATCATCTTCTTTATTTTTGCTTTCGGGGTGCTTTTCGGGATAGCATGCGCCACCTATACAAAAATCGCCCCTTGCCTTTATCTCTTTGATTAGGTCCGTAGCATAATTATAATCCCACTTCGACCTATCTCTGTTTTGGAGCTCCTTTGGGATGTCGCCACGCAGTGCCATGATGTTGGTTATGCCAGCACTCAAGATATCTTCTATCCTTTGATGCACAGTTTCCTTACTTGACGAAACACAAGTAAGATGGGCAAGAGATGGAACACCAAAATTGTGCTTGATATCCTTTGCAATATCAAGGGTGTATTTACTTGTGCCACCACCTGCGCCGTAAGTAACACTCATAAAGGCAGGCTTGAGTGTTGCAATCTCTTCGGTTGCTTGTTTTACACTTTCAAAATTGGTTTCCGTCTTTGGTGGGAACACTTCAAATGAAATGGTAAGCTTGTTTTCTGTTAACAAATCTATGATTTTCATACTCCAGCCCTCTTGCTTAATATAAAATTATTATACCACTAAAGAGTGGTATAATCAATAGGCTATTTTGCTTGTTATCACTAAAAAAGCCCACTTTCGTGGGTAGGAATGTTATTGATGATATTATTTTGGCATTCGTTTTAATTCAAAATACAACATGATTGCGCCAGATACAAAAGCAATAAAGTCCGAAATGGGAGCTGCAAACATACATCCATCAACACCCATAAACATCGGTAAAACTACAAGCAAAGGGAGAAGGAATATCACTTGCTTGATCAGTGAAAGTATAGCACCCTTGGTTGCCTTGCCGATTGCTTGGAAGAATGTTGTTGATGCAATTTGTATACCATTTAGGAATGTAAAGAATAGGAATACTCTCAAATACTTTACACCAAACTCATAGTAAAGCTCGTTGCCTTCGCCGAACAAAGAAATTAGTGGACGGGGCGCAAACATAAACAGAGCAAATGCAAAGAGTGAGAAGATGAATGAAGATAGTATTGCAAGCTTCAAGGTATCTCTTACGCGCTTGAAGTTTTTTGCGCCGTAGTTGAAACCAAATATTGGTTGAGCACCTTGAATGATACCTATAACAACACTCAAGAAGATGAGTGAAATTTTGGATACGATGCCAGCGATTGCAATTGGAATATCGCTACCATAAACTGACTCTGCACCATACTTTTTGAGCATGTTGTTTGATACAATTTGTATAACCATGGTGCTTATTTGGAATATGAAAGAAGATATGCCAACCGTTACAATCATCTTTGTGATTTTTAGTCTTGGGATAAACTCTTTGATGGAGCGAATTTTTACATTACGGAACCAAATGAAATATAGCGCACACATTACAGCAGCCACGATTTGGCTAATGAGTGTTGCCCATGCAGCGCCTGCTATACCCCAGTTGCAAACAAAGATAAAAATGGGGTCAAGTATGGTGTTGAGTATTGCACCAGTTAGCACTGAAAGCATACTGTATATTGGTGAGCCATCTGCTCTAATGATTGGATTGAACCCTGTGGAGAAAAGTAAAAATGGGATACCAAATGATGTTATACGGGTATATTTTACTGCATAATCAATGGTTTGGTTGGTTGCGCCAAAAAGCCACAAAAGGTCTTTTAGGAATATGTTGACAACCACCATTATGATGACACCACTTGTAACCAAAAGTGTGGTAGCTGTGCCCACGATTGCACGAGCTTTATCTGTGTTTTGCTTGCCTATTTGAATGTTGAAGTTAGCAGAGCCACCAAGCCCCACCATAAGGCCGATTGCCATACAAATGGTGGTGAGTGGGAATGCAACAGAGGTTGCGGCATTGCCAAGATAACCTACGCCGTGACCAATAAAAATTTGGTCAACAATATTGTAAAGTGAGTTGACAAGGTTTGCAATTATTGCTGGAATTGCAAGGGAAAGTAACAACTTGCCAACGGACTTTGTTGCCATAGGATTTTGATTTTGTATGGTATTTTCTTGTACTAAAACTTCTTCACTCATATGTCTTTTCTCTTTTGCCGATGGTATTTTAGCACAAGAATTTTTTTAACACAAACAGAAATGCTATGTTTGTAAAACATACTATTGCTAAAATGACAATTAAATGCTAAAATTATCTTATGAATAATTTTTATTACGAAAAGCCCATTACTCCAGAGCCATTTGCATCAAAAGTGTTTGACCGCAATATTTTGGAGTCCATAAAGGTGGTAAAGCTAAAAGATAGGCTGGATATTACTCTACCAGTAGGATTGAGTGACTCGGACGAGCCATTCACTTTCAGTTGCGTGGAGCTTGATAGCGACTATATGGAGTTCCGTGATGGTGGTAGAGCGCTCAAAGAGCTATCCAAAAAAATGGATATAAAAACCATGGAGCCACGCATAAAAGAATACTGCAAAAAGGTAGGAAGGCTAAACTTAAAGGGTGGTAGAGAAATAACCTATAAGGTATACCCACAAGGCAAATATGTGCTGATGTGGTACTTTTATGAATTCATATACTTTTGCTCTACCATAGCAAACTTTGACCTTTATCCCATGAGCTACAACATGGCAGAATATGGAAGGGAGGATATCGATGGATAATTTGGACCTTTTATATTCAGCCTTAAAAAATGACCTTTGTTACACTCACGAAAGAGAGGGTTATCTTGATGTATCCACCACCTTCTTTTTTGACGGTGACAGCATGAACTTTTGCCTAAAAGAAGTTGCACCAAAGACTCTCAAGCTATACACAGCTCCAAATGTCTTGGATTGGCTGGCATATATTACCTATGACCTAACAGCATTCACCGAACAAATCAACACCATTTGCGCGCGCTTTGGTGCAGAGTGGGATGGCGAAAGCCTATCTATTACCTTCCGTCGCAACGAATTGAGCTTGGGCGAAGCCTACTTTAAGCTCATAGAAGTAATGGGCATTGTGGGCAGTATCCGTAGATATATCTACTATCCCAACATGCCATAATCCCATACTAAAATAAAAAGCTCTCCTATCGGGAGAGCTTTTTTGTTGGACTAAATTTTAACTAATCTCTTCTTTCAAAGAAGGGATATGGGTTCCTGCGTTTTTTGTGTCCCCACTTTGCATATAGGGTTACATTCTTTGAGCCCATCTTCTTGATGTTAGCCTTCTTGGTACATTCTTCATCAAGATACCAGCCCTTGAACTCGATGTCGTCTACAAATGCTTTTGGCATATGAATGCTTGTTCTTGATGTGTGTACAGGCTTGGAGTAGAATGTATCATCAGCTGTGTACTTATCTTTGCCAAGGTTTACTTTCTTGGTATAATCCTTATCTTTATACCAGCCACTAAAGTTGATACCACTAATTGATGGGGTTGGTAGATTTACATTCTTGCCATAGGTGGTCTTGATTGTTTGTGGGTTGCCACCGGCGATGTCGTAGCCACTTGTTACAAAGTTGATGGTGCGACTCTTCTTGTAGAAGGCAACGATAAGCATGATTATGAGTAATACAACACATACACCAACAGCAAGTGCCAACCAGCCTGCTATTTGTTTTAGGTACTCGGCTGTGGTAAGTTGGTATACTATAACGAATGTTGTGAGCTCTTCAGTTGAAATCAAAGCATAGTTGCCGTCCATTGTGTATTCAACTGCTTCTTCGCCATTTTCGGTTAGGTTTACAATGGTAAAATCTCTGCCAAGAAGCGCTTCTGGAACAAGAAGTTTTACTGAATATTCGCCACCTTGCTCAACTTCCGTTTGTCCCTTCATAAGACGGAGATTGTATACAACTGCTACCCTATCTTTACCATCAAGGGTAACACCTATGCTTGGGCGCTCGGTATTCTCGTAGGTTGTGATGGTGCTCTCCATCTTGATATCTGGGGTGAAGCCACCATCAGTTTCAATCATTATGTTAGCATTGCCACCATCTTCAACTTCGTCAGCAATAACAACTGCCTTGACGGTTAGGTTTGCAGTGATGGTTGTAGCCTTATAGTTGCTACCAGCTGTTAGAGTTGCAACCATTTGATAGAAGCCAGCTGTTACAAGAGCATCGGTTGCCACAGAGTTATCTTCGTTTACAATCTTGAGGCTTGCACTAAACTTGTCGCCAAATTGAGTCTTGGTGGTGTCAAGGAGCTTTGTGATTTCGAGCTCTCCAACGGAGTTTTCCATAATGACCAAGTCAGGCATGGTTACACCATTGATTGCTACCTTGTTGATTTTCCAAGTGTATGAAAGACCATAATCTGGGAGCGTGTAGCTTGTGTTATCAATGGAAACTACCTTTGCTGTATAGCTACCAGCATCTGTTGCAGTTAGGTTAGTGGTGGTTGCATTTACAATATCGCCATCAATAATTCCACTCAAGCTGACGCTGATGCCTTGCTCCTTTCCGTTATAATCAAATGTGCCTTGCTTTGACCAAACAACGATAAGTTCTTTTGCTATGATACTCCAATCCTTTGTAGCATTGAGCATTTCGTAGTTGTCGTTATCTTCAAGTGATGCTGTTGCTGTATATGAGCCTACATTTGCACCCACATTGCCACTAACTACCATGTTGATGTTTGCTTCGTCGCCAGGAATGATGTTGCCATCGTCTGCAACTGGGGTTAGGGTGTAAGCATCCTTTGCATATGTGAGTGCAATGGTGCCACTTACGGAATATGAGTTTGTACCATCACTCCAGCCTACGATTGTGATACCACGCTTTGCAATAGACCAATCAATGCTTGAGCTACTGCTCAAGATATAGTTTTGTTCTTCTCTTGCAAAGGTTGCTGTTGCAGTATAATTGCCAGCATTTGTTGCTGTATTGCCTGTGTAGTTAAGCTCAACTTCTTCGCCAGCAACAATGTTGGAGAATGTTGCATTGATGCTTTGCTCTTTGCCATTGTATGTAAGCTCTTGCTCAATCCAAACAATGGCAATCACGCGCTTTGCAATGGACCACTCTTTGGTTAGATTGTCGGTTGGGAGTGAGTAGTTAGCGCTCTTTGCACCAACCAAGCCTACAACTTCTGCTGTATAATTGCCAGCATTGGTAGCCTTGCCTTCGTCCAATACAAACGATACATCGTCAGCGCAGGCTTTGTTGGAAACATTGGCATTGATACCTTGCTCTTCGCCATTATAAGTGAGAGTTGATACCACCCACTCTACAACTGCAACTCTTGTTGCGATGTTATAGTCGTAAGTAAGACCAGTTGTTGGGAGAGTATAGTTTGTGCCACTACCATCTACAAAGCTTGTGATTTCTGCTGTATAGCTACCTGCATCTACGGCGCTATCATTTGATAGAACAAGGTCAACTTGGTTGCCTTCAACAAGGTTTGTGATTGTTGCACTTACACTCTTTTGGGTGCCATCATATGTGAAGTCGCCACCGGCCCAAGTGATGTTAAGAACGCGTTTTGCAATGGACCAGCTTTGTGATAGTCCGTCAGTTGGGAGTGCGTAGTTGAAGTTATCATCACCTACAATGGATACAATGCTTGCAACATAGTCGCCAGCAAAATGATTTTCGTTATTTTCAAGGTGGAGTGCAACATCGTCTGTGCCAATAACATTTGTTATCACAGCTGTTATGCCTTGCAATGTGCCGTCATAAATAAGCTCCCCTACTTGCCACTTGGTGGAAAGTGTGAGTGCTTTGATTGTCAAGGTTGCTCTCAATGTTGACTTGTTGTAGTTTGAACCAGCATTAAGGCTTGCTGTGATAGTATATTCACCTACTACAACAGCGCTATCAACAGCTTGAGAATTCTTGGAGATTGTATAAGTAATATCAATATCATCATTATATTGAGTCTTTGTGGTGTTAGCCTCAATGGTGTTTGGTGCGCCACTATAAGTGACTTCTTTGCTTTCAAGAGTTACTCCACTAATATCTGCCCTTGCGATTACCCAGCTGATAGTATCGTTTTCGGTACTCAATGTGTAGTTGTCATCATTTACGCCAAGTAGCTTTGCTGTATAGTTGCCTGCGTTAGTGTTGATATTACCACTATAGCTCAATGTGAGAGTGTCGGTGGAAACAACATTTTGTAGCTCTGCGCCAAGCTCATAGGTAACTCCGTTATATACGGTGCTATCTTGACCAACAACACCATTGGTTGAGCCATTTGTATAAACCCATCTTTGAACCTTGATGGTGCGCTTGTCAACAACTACGGTTGCATTTAAGGTAAGAGCATCGTAGTTGTCACCAGCAGTTATGTTTGCTGTGATATCGTAGCTACCAACAACGATGACTTCATCAACAGCTTCGCCACCTTTTTTGATGGTGTAGCTTGCTTGTACTTCTTCGTCAAATTGGGTGAAATTCTTGCTGATAAGGCTTGCTTGATTTTCGCCATTATAAACAACATCCTTGCTTTGAAGTGTGACGCCTTCAATAGTTGCTATGTCGATAACAAGGGTTGCTGAAAGTGTCAGAGCATTGTAGTTTGAGCCACCATCTACACTGGCGCTAATATTATATGTACCTGCGTTAAGAGCAGTATTGGTGTTGCTTTCGCCACCAGTATAGGTTACGCTCAAGCTATCGCCATATTGAGATGTTAGTGAAGATACTTCCAATGCATAGGTGGTCTTTGCATATGTATAGGTAGCACCACCAAACTCAACACCTACTATGTTTGCTTTAGCAATTGACCAATCCAAAGTGGTATTATCTGGCATGCCATAATCGACGCCATCATCAATGCCTTGGATTGCGCCAACAACTGCCTTGTAATCACCTGCATTTGTTGCGTTAAAGTAGATGTAATACTTGCCCTCTTTTACTTCGGTAGTGATAGTATCTGCAATACTACCAGTAGTTGCAAATGAAATAGCATCAATATCCTTTGCAAGAATATTTGATACAACTGCTACTACTCCTTGGCTTTCGCCACTGTAGGTGAGTGCGCTTGAAACAAAATCTATGCCAAGTATAAGCTCACCAATTGACCAGCTTTGTGATAGTCCTTCTGCTGGAAGTGTGTAGTTAGGGTTACTCAATGCAGTTGCTGTGGTACTGTAAGTACCAATTTGAGTTGCTTTTGTTGTGCCAGAGTACTCTACATTTACACTGTCGGAGCCAACAATGTTACCAAGCACTGCAACCATGTTGCGTTCGGTGCCATCAAATACAACTTCATAGCTGTTTGTGCCATTAAGTTGCCACTCAATGGTTACAACACGCTTGGCGATTTTCCAAGCATGGTCCAAGCCCGTTACTGGGAGAACATAGTTGGCACTATCAGTACCAACAATACCAACTACTTTTGCGTTATAGTCACCTGCATTGGTTTGAGCATTATCTTGATACTCAAGCGCAACGATATCGCCACTAATTAGGTTTGAAATGTTTGCACTTGCATACTTGGTGTTGCCATCATAGGTGTAGTTATCAAGCGCCCAACCAAGAGTAATGGTAAGTGGAGCAATACTCCAGCTTTGCTCCCTGCCTTCGGTGGGAAGTGCGTAGTTTGATGTATCAGCTCCTTCAATACCAGTTATCCTTGCATTGTAGCTGTTGCCAGCATCTATAGCTGTGTTGCCAGTTATAACAAAGGTTACATCATCAGAGCCAACCTTGTTTGCAACGCTTGCGCTGATAGATTGCTCTAATCCGTTATAAGTGAGAGTGCCTACTTCCCAAGCAATATCAATAACGCGCTTTGCAATGGACCACTCTTGTGTTGGAGTGGTTGCTGGAAGTGCGTAATTTGCTTTGTCTGCGCCATCTAAAGCGCTGACTTTTGCTGTATAGCCCTTTGCTAAAGTTGCTGTATTATCCAAAAGAACAAGGGTTACATCATCAGTATCAATCTTGTTTGAAATGCTTGCGCTGATACCTTGCTCTTCGCCATTGTAGGTCAATGTTCCTACTGCCCAAGCAATGTCTACTACCAATGGAGCAATGGTCCAATCAAAGGTAGGTGTGGTTGCTGGGAGTGCATAGTTTGCTTTATCGTCACCATTGAGAGCTGTTACAGATGCTTGATAACCTTTTGCATTGATGCCTGTGTTACCAGCTATCACAAGACCAACAACATCACTACCAACGATATTTGTGATATTTGCGCTGACTGTCTTTTCTTCTTTGTCGTAAGTGAATGAGCCTCCTACCCAGTCAATTTCCACCTCAAGTGGAGCAATAGACCACTCTAATGTTGCATTTTCGCCTACTTGATAGTTGGTGCTATCAAGTGTTGCACTCAAGTCGTAGGTCAAAGCATCAACACCTTGGTTGCCTACATAGTTTGCTGTTGGCATAATATCCCGCGCGCCTGTATCATCTCTCATCCACAAAGTGCTGGAATCAAAGGTTGTGCTCAAGGTGTATGTATCGCCACAATATACCAAAGCGCCAGCAGTATATGTCTTTGCTGTGTTAGCGCCAAGAGTGTACTTCCACACTCCTGTACCATTGATTGTTGATTTATTGATGGTGTAGGTCTTGGAAATTGCACCATCGAGCACATAGTTGGTGTTAACCGTGCCACCAGCATCAGCATATATCTTGCCATCAAATGAAAGCGTATAGCTACCAGCATCAATGGTTTCACATGCAAAACGAGCGCCTGATGTAGTGCTTACATTATGTGATGTGCCAGAATTAAATTGGGTCCATTTTGTCCCTTCGCGACCTTCAAAAGTTGTTGCAATGTGAACTGTATCGGTTTGCACAAAACCATCAAGCATAAGGGTGGGATATTGATACTTGCCATTGTAAACATAAGAGTCAACATCTTGCCAAGAAGCTGTGATTGGCCTTGGTGAGATAACCCAGTCAAAGGTTGCCGTCAAGGTGCCGTCAGCAAGATTGTAGCTATCAATGTTGTTGCCTGTGATTGCAACAGAAGTGGTGTAAGATGTTGCGTTTGTTCCCCTTGCGTTTTGATGATTTAATGTGAGATTGTCACTTTCAACTGCATTGACAAGGGTTGCGTTGACAATCTTTTGTTCGCCATCATAAACATAGCTTGCGCTTGGCCACTCTAAACTTAAAGTGCGCTTCAAAACGACAAACTCTTTTGATGTTGTTGTAAATGTATAGTTGCTTTCGCTTGCGTTCAAAGAAGCAGTAACTTCAAATGAGCCAGCAACTGTTTTAGTATTATTTTGATAATCAATGGTGGGAGTTTCGCCATTTACAGCACCCAAGATAGCAACCGTAACAACATACTCATTACCATTATAAATAAGGTCATCAGTAGTAGCTCCACCATTTGTTACCACCCATTTATCTATGGTTAACTCTTGCTTTGCAATTACCCAATCTACACTTAACCCTTCGGCTGGGAGAGTGTAGTTATCATTTGTTAAGCCAGTTATTGTTGCAGTATATTCCCCTGCGTTCACTTTATTGTTATCCTCATATACCAACCCAGCATCGTCCGTGCCTACAAGATTGGTAAATACAGCTTCTACAACATAGTTCTCGCCAGTATAAGTAAAGTCTGTTTCTGACCAGCTGAACTCAAGAGTGCGCTTGTTAATAACAAAATCATATGTGCTATTTGTACTTGTTGTTAGAGCTATTGTTTCGCCTAAATAATCTACTATGCTTACTTCTGCATTAAGCACAAGTTTATAGTTGTTGCTTTCAGCAACATTGTATAGCACATGCTTGTCTTCGTCTACGAAGTCTACTGCGCTATCGTCAACAGAGTATAGCCAATCATAGGTAAGTGTTGCTCCATAACCATTTTCTGCTTGTGCGCCATGAGTAAGACTTACTACATCAAGGTCTATAGGTGTACCATAGGTTACTTCTTGTGAGTTAAGATTGCTAATGGTAGGCGCATCCATTTGTCGAATATATGCAAGCACCAGCGCACCACTTACCGTAAGTTGTTGATTTCCATCATATGTCACAGCTGACCATGTGGAGTCATCACTTATTACGCCTGGCGATATATTCTTGATTAGAACATCATCCCCTGTCGCAAAACCTAAATAACTATTACCCCCACTTTCAGCTGTTGGTATTGTTACATCCGTATCATGGGCATAGATACCATACTCTTCTTCCCTTGCAACTCTTGCAATATTTGTGCCATCGGTATAAACATCATATGCCATATAAGGATAGTTTTTCTTTTCCCAAATTGCATAGTAGGTTGCACCCTCTTCTGCTCTATCAATGGATAGATTTTTGTCACCTGTGGTAGCATTTTCATCAGTATTCCAACCTACAAAGTTATATCCATCGCGTTGCCATGGAGAATCTACTATTCCCAAAGAAGTATTCTCAAGAGAAGCTGAACTGATTTCTTCACCTGTTGTATCGTTGGCATCAAAGTTTGCCGAATAAGTTTCTGTTATTTGCCCATCAACTGTTTCTAGCTTTAATGTTAGACTACTTATTAGAGCATATGCATCAACATTCTTATTTGCATATACCAAAATTCTAAAGCCAATAGAAATACAATTTGTAATTCTGTCCATAGCTGCACCTTGTGCTATTTGTCCAGTAAGCCAAGATTTAGAATAATTTATAGCATTTGTACTGTATTTGTCATTGCTAGAGTTCGATGCATTTTGTGTTGCATTTGCCGCTCTGTAATCCTCAACCGTGGAATTTTCATCCATACTGGCAAAAGATGGGAATTTTTGATAACTGCTAAAATCATTTACAGCAACCTTGAACCCTTCTAAAGCATCAATATATATGGAACATCGCGCGAAATTTTCAGATTTGTTACAGATACCAACCTCCCCTTTGACTGATACAGTTGCAAGAAGTTGAGTGATTTGCCCAGTATAAAGAGCATAAGCTAACTCACCATCAAAACGAATAGGACATACCATGCCAATATTGAGAACATTTGCGTTTCCAGTTCCATTTCTTGTCATTCCAATGCCTGAAAACCCATTCTGTGTTTGAACTCCACTTTTAGCCCCATATGTAAGGGTAGCGCCAGAAAAATTTTTTGTTTGAGCCCATCCCATTTCAGCTGGGTCCATGTATGAACTCTCTCCAAAGGTTGCTTTTTTAGCAATAGTCTTGCCTTCCAACGATGTGCAATTGGTTGTACATATAGCAGAAATTGCATTTGCTGGAATGTAATTTAACCCTGCATCAGTGGTTCCATCTGCATATGTTACTGATACTGACCAGCCAGTAAATCTATACCCTTCTTTACCAGTCGCCGTAGGCATATCGATAGTAGATAGTCCTACACCATAATAAACATAATCAGGCTTATTGTTGATAACACTTGCCCCTGTGCCAAGTGTCCAAGTAACATTGATTGTTTTGGAAACCCATTCGCCACTCAAGGTAAAGTTGTTCCTTATGCCGTAAAGACGATAGGTGTTGGTGGTGCCAACTCTTTCCAAGCTGACCTTGATTTCGCCTTCGCCTTCAATTTCCTCTGGGTAAGTTGCAGTTATGCCAATGAGCGTTGCCCCTGCTCTACTTGGGTTTGCATTGAAGGTTGCTTCGCCCCTACGAGTAAAAGTAGCATTTATTTCGGCTTCGGCTATGCCAAGGTCGGCTTCGGCTAAAGCAGTAAAAGTGCTTTCTTCTGCATTTGCAACAGGTGTGTTTATCTTATAAAAACTGGTTGCAAAAACAACACTTGCAACAATGATTGCTACAAATGCTAAAGCAGAAACTATATAAAATAGTGACTTTTTGGCTGAAAAAATATTGGATTTCATACAATCACCTCGTGCGCGCTCCCTCACACTCATGCGCGCGTAGTATATATCAACCATATTCTTAATATGGGTTTTAGTCAATATTAAACCACTTTAATTTACTAAATTAATACTTGTGGTAAACAAAAAAAGGAGCAAAAAGCTCCTTTTTTGTTGGTTTTTTATTGTTGATTTTATCACTATCTTCTCTTTATGACTTGTTGCATAAACTCCAAAGTATACTCTGATGTAAGCTCTCTTTGGGTTTCTTTGACTAATGCGCTTGATGGTCCGTCGTTGAACATTTTTAAGGTCAAATCGTCATCCATAGTGCTAAAACTCATATGGCAACCATCTATCATATACTCTGTTCGATACTCGGGCAATCTTGTTTTGGCATCAGCTTTCATATCAGCAGTTAGTACTCCATCGCTCTTGGCTTCGATAAGTAAGGTTGCAAGGTTACTTTCAACTATGCTATCACTTCCATAACAAAGGGGTGCATATAGCACTACACCTTTCACTTTGTCGGAGTTCTCTTGTGCTCTTCTCACAGCAGCGCCACCACCTTGAGAATGTCCACCAACAAAAAACTCAACACCATCAAAGGTGTCAAATGCCTTTTCTTCCAAAGTATACATCAAATAAGCAAAACCATTGCTACCCTTGGGGATAACCATAAGATATCCTTGCTTTGCAAGTGCCTTGCCAAGATAATCATAGTACGATGGTGCTATCGCTGTGCCAACATAAAAAATCAAACCATACCTTGCTTCTACCCCTTTTGGAGCATATGTTACAAAGTCGCGGTTTTCCGTCAACTCGCACTCAAAATTGTTTTTTGAAAAATAGTCTATCTCTTCCGTTTGGGGAGTGATATCACCCTTTACACCAAACTCGGTGTAAGCGACTGCAATAAATGTGCTTACACAAACAGCAAGCACCAATACAACAATAATTTTTTTCATACTATCCCCTTTTTGGTTTTCTTATTTTTGGTTTACAGGTACCTTTATTACCAATTTTCGCATTGCTACAACTTCATCACTTACCCCTGGCATATGTGCGTCAAGTGGGGTAAGCACAAGGTAGTCGCCCACACCTAACTCATAAAGTTTGCCACCACTAACGCGATATAACTCAATGTCATACTCATAGGGCTTTACGCACTCTCCCTTATACATCTCCTCAAGTGGCATAACACCAATTATCTCTTTTCCAGAGAGTATAAGTTGGATGTCGGTGTAGTCTTTGTGTGCTTCATAAAGGCCATCCTCAATTAGCTTGGTTTGATAACTTGTGATAAAAGCATATGCGCCATTTGATAGCTCATATCTACCATCCGTTAGCTCGCCAGCAAGCGCTTTTAAGGTAAGCTCGTAGCCATCTTGAGTTAGCTCTTTTATCTTGAGATACTTCATTATTCCTTTGCCTTCCTATCAACTGCATATACAACAACAGGTATTACTGCCCATTGTAGTGCAAGTCCTAAAATGCCCTCTGGTATGCTGATTAGGAGTGACATCAATGATGTACCTCCAAAACCAAATCCGTATACAGCAATTGCAACTGCAACAGCACGCATTGCCCTACCACCGATTTGTGCAAGAAGCACCTTGAGCATAAGTGGCATATTGACATTTTTAATTAGTCCTGCAACTGCGCCATAAAAACATACTTCCACCATCATAAATGGTAGGCTGTTGATATATGGCATACCGGTCAATGCATAACTCAAAAGTGGTGCAAATGCTCCGGCTATTCCACCAACAAATGGACCAGCCATCATGCCAGCAAGAATGATTGGTAGGTGCATGGGGAGTAGTGCTCCACCAAGGGCTGTGCCAACGCCAAGCGCTTTGCCCAACACATGGATAAGTTGTGGAAGTAGTACTGCACCAACAAGTGCCATACCCGTTGCAAGTGTTTGAGCTTTGAAAGTAAGTTTTTTGCTTGTTCTTGAACTAATCATAATTGTATTCCTTATAAAAAAGCCCACGGAAAGGTGGGCTTGGCGTTTTTAGAGCAAATGTATTCCGTTATCACGGCAAACTTGGTGAGTGTGTTCGTCCCAAAGTGATACTTGAACTTCACCAATGTGTGCCTTTTGGAGCATAAGCATCGAAAGTCTTGATTGACCTATACCACCACCCATTGTAAGTGGAAGCTCACCAGCAAGAAGTGCCTTGTGGAATGGTAAGGCGCGTCTTTCGTCTTTGCCAGCCTCGGTAAGTTGCCTATCAAGTGACTTTTCGTCAACTCGGATACCCATAGAGCTGATTTCAAGAGCACAACCTAAAGTGTCATGCCAAAAGAAGATGTCACCATTTAGGTCCCAATCATCATAGTCGGGAGCTCTGCCATCATGCTTGTTGCCACTACTCAAGGTCTTGCCAATTTGCATGATAAACACTGTGCCATATTCCTTTACGATAGCGTTTTCCCTCTCCTTTGGCGTAAGGTCTGGGTACATATCTTCAAGCTCTTGAGATGTGATGAACTTGACACTTCTCTTTAGCTTAACATTGAGTTGTGGATAACGACACTTTAGGACATCCATGGTTTCGCAGATAGCACCAACTATGCACTTGACGACCCTTTTGAGATAGTCCATGGTACGGGTTTCTTTGGTGATAATCTTTTCCCAGTCCCATTGGTCAACATAGATTGAGTGCAAGTTGTCGAGCTCTTCATCCCTACGGATTGCGTTCATGTCAGTATAGATGCCCTCTCCAGCACTAAATCCGTACTCCTTGAGAGCAACCCTCTTCCACTTTGCAAGTGAGTGTACTATCGCTGCTTGTTGTCCGTTTTCCTTTAGGTCAAAAGATACTGCCCTTTCGTAACCATTTAGGTCGTCATTCATTCCGGTATTTGGGTCAACAAATAAGGGTGCTGATACGCGCTTGAGATTGAGCGCAAGACATAATTTGTCTTCAAATGTGCGCTTCAAAATACCAATGGCAGTCTGGGTATCATATATACCAAGCACTGCTTTGTATCCATCTGGTGTGATTACCTTACTCATATCAACCTCTATCTATCTTTGGATTATAGTGAGCCAACTGTTCTTGGGAACATCAATACATCACGAATGTTTTGTACGCCTGTGATGTACATGAGCATTCTGTCAAAGCCAAGACCAAAGCCAGAGTGTGGTACGCTACCATACTTGCGTGTGTCAAGATACTCTTCGTATCCCTCGGTACCCATGTTGCGCTTTTGCATTGCGCTTAAGAGCTTGTCCATATCCCATTCTCTTTCGGAACCACCAATGATTTCGCCAAGGCCAGGTACCAAAAGGTCGGTTGCAGCAACTGTCTTGCCGTCTGCATTTTGCTTCATATAGAATGACTTAATCTCTGCTGGATAGTCAACGATAAATACTGGCTTGCCAAGATATTCGTCTGCAAGATACTTTTCATGCTCGGTTTGTAGTCCTGCACTCCACTCAACTGGATACTTGAACTCCTTGCCACTCTTCTTTAGGATTTCCAATGCTTCGGTGTATGTCAAGCGTGCAAAATCGTTTGCAACTACATTGTTGAGCTTGTCAAGAAGTCCCTTTTCTACCCATTGATTGAAGAATGCAAGCTCTTCTGGACAGTTTGCCATAACTTCTTTGATGATAAACTTGATAAAATCTTCTGCGATTTCGATGATATCGTCGATTTCAGCAAAGCATACTTCGGGCTCTACATGCCAAAACTCTGCTGCGTGACGGGTGGTGTTGGAGTGCTCTGCACGGAAGGTTGGTCCAAAGGTGTAAATCTTGCCAAGTCCCATTGCTGCCATTTCGCCTTCAAGTTGAGCAGATACGGTAAGACCTGCCTTCTTGCCAAAGAAATCGTTTGCATAGTACTCTTCTTCGTTTTGGAACTCGGTCTTCCAATCGTGAGTGGTTACTCTGAACATCTCGCCAGCACCTTCACAATCAGAACCTGTGATGATTGGTGCGTGGATATATTTGTATCCGTTGATGTGGAAGTACTTGTGGATTGCTTGTGCAAGCTCACTTCTAACAGCAAAAACAGATTCAAAATATCTGGTTCTGCCTCTCAAATGTGGGATTGTACGCAAAAATTCAACAGTATGTCTTTTCTTTTGGAGTGGGAAATCACTTGGGCATGTGCCAAGAACTTGCATTTCCTTGACTTGTACTTCATATCCGTTACGCTCGGATACTACAAGTTGTCCTACTGCCTTGATTGATGTGCCAACTGCCATTGCATCCTTGAGAACTTCGGCATCAATCTTATCTTTATCAATGATTAGTTGTAGGTTCTTTAGGCATGTGCCATCATTGAGCTCAACAAATGCTACTGCCTTGCTGTCTCTTGCTGTCCTAACCCAACCACATACGGTCAAGTCGCCACTCAAATAATCATTGCCATTATTAAGCACTTTTTTGATATCGATGTGTTTCATAAAACACCTCCACTCATTACCAAGTTTATTCCATAATTATGGCAAATTTTGAGCATAAAGTCAAGAGTATATTTATAATGTGCGTGCATGAGTGCGCAAAGTTATAAAAATTACTACTTGAAATAATACTAATGTAATGATATTATAAAAAATAAAGAGGGATTTATATGAATAAGCAAATAGAATATACATCATCAACTCCACTTTTGGACGCAAATGGCAATCTTATCGCTAAAGGCTGGGCTCGTCATAATGTCTTTGAATATAAGCGTGAGCTTGTAAAACCAAGATGGCGCCTCAAAGAATGGGACTTCCACCAAATCTCCGATGGACAATATAAGGTGTTGATTAATTTCTTTAACATCACCGTTGGTACTTCCGCCGCCGCATCCATAAGGGATATAAGAACTGGTGAACTTATTGCCAACAATGTATGTATTATTCCTTTTACTCGCAATCGTTTCCTTCCACCAGAGATAGGCGACAAACGCAACAAACTTGTGTTTGACTCACATGGCATCAAAATGGTATATGACACCTGCCCTGATGAAGGATACCGTCATATCACTTTTGAGTCCACCTATAATGGTCAGCCCATAAAGTATGATTTTATGGAAGAAATCCCTGCTGGACATGAAAATATAACCATAGTAACTCCCTTCAAAAAGAAAAATCAATTCTTCCTTACCACCAAGCAAAACTGCATGCCAGCAGAAGGCTATGTGCAAATTGGCGATAAGAAGATAACCTTTACAATAGATAATTCCTTTGGCACCATGGACTGGGGTCGTGGTGTTTGGCCACATAAGTGTGAGTGGTATTGGGGCAATGGCTCTACATATCTCTATGACGATGACGGCACAAAACACACATTCGGCTTTGAAATCACTTGGCTCATCGGCGATGACTCCAATGCAACCGAAACCTGTCTTTTCTACGATGGAAAGGCCCACAAAATCGGCAAGGTAGATGTAAAAGAATTCCCCGGTAAAAAAGGTTGGCTAAAAGAATGGGAGTTTGTATCCGAAGATGGCAGATTTGAAATGGTTATGACACCCTTCTATGACGACCACTCCTACACTCTTAATAAAGATATACTTGGTACTGAGTGCCACCAAGCACACGGACTATGGCGTGGAAAGGTTGTCCTTGACGACGGAAAAGTCCTCGAAATCAAGGATATGTACGCATTCTGTGAATATGTAAAAAATAGCTGGTAAGCTGGAAATTATGAAATACTCATCCTTTAGGAGGTAGAAAATGAAATCTCTATCCAAAAGAATTGCTATCTTGATAGTTGTTCTTGTCCTCGCTGTTTCGGGCGCTGTTGTTGGCGTTCTTGGCGCACAAGCTCTTGAGCCCAAACCAGATGTTGAAATCATGGTTATCTCTGATACCCATGTATTCTCCGATGAACATGTTGGCAATCTCTGCGATGACTTTTTGACCTTTGACGCAGCTCGCACCGGTAGAGTACAATATCTAACCGAAAGCGTTTTCCGCAACAGTATAAACTACATCAAAAAGCAATCTCCAGATGCCCTATTTATCACTGGCGACCTTGTAGATACTGCAACCAAGTTTACCCACCAAGAAGTTGCAAACTATCTCAAGGAAGTGGAAGCTAATGGTATTGATGTATTTGTTGTACCAGGCAACCACGATATCTCTTCAAGCGCTCCATCCTTTGAAAATGGATATAGAGAATCCGTTGATGCTGTAAACTACGACGAATTCAAAGAAATCTACTACGATTTCGGTTGGGACGGCGCTGTTAAGACCGACGACAAGAGTATTTCCTACGCAGCTGACCTCGGCGATAAGTATAGAGTAATCTCCATCGATGCTACTCGCGCAAAAGCAGACCTTTCTTTGAGCCCCGACTTAATCGAATGGACAAAGCAAGCTATCGAAGAAACCATCGCTGACGGAAGAATTCCAATTGGTATCACTCACTACTCCATGGTTATCCACTTTGGCGAAATCACTGCTATGTTTGCAAGCGAAAAGTCATATATCAACGATGTCGACAACTTCCGTACTGCCGTGATGGAAGCAGGACTTGAGTATGTATTCACCGGCCATATGCACGCAAATGACATCGCTTCTTACACCGACGAAGAAGGTAGAACTCTATATGATATCGAAACTTCATCACTCGCTGCAGCTCCTTCTCCAATAAGAACTGTAAAGTGCTTCGGTACAGAATTCCACTTTAGCACCACCAATCTACCGGCTCTTGCTGAAGATACCCTTCCTGATTATCTACCAGCTGACGAAAGAGCAGCTGTCCTTGCTGACTATCAAACCTACGCAAGACGCGGTCTAGAAAAGGATATGCGCGAAAACCTATTCTATGGCAAAAAGCTCGCTGGCTATGTCGATATGATAATCGGCGCTTTTGATATCGACACCACCACTACCGGTGCAAAAATACTATCAAATGACTTCTGCGCTATGGTAGAAGATATCCTTGATATGCCACTTTACGGCGCAAATAGCGTTGAAAGCGTTTGTGAATCCTATGGTGTTGAATTCCCAGTTGTCAATGCTGCAACTGCTGGCGAATTTATCTTCAACTTCGTTGCTGAATGGTTTGGTGGAGATGAAAATCTTGAGCTAAACAGCGCAGAAGACCTTGCTCTTCGCTATGTAGTTTACGCTGCTCTCGACAAGGTCGCAGACTTTGATTTGTTTGGTCGCCTCAATGCTCTCAACCCCAATGTTAAGGTTGTTGACCTCAAACCAGCAATGCAACAACTCTTTACATCACAAAAACTTGATGTTGTAAAGAACGACCTCATCGGCAATGTTTTGAACTCCGTTCCTGCTATCAAAGACTCTGCCATCGGTGGCATCGCAAATGCTGGCTCTCAAGCTATCATAACAGCAATTGCAACAATACTTCCATCTATCAACCTTTATGGTCTTGACCTTGATGGTGTCATTGATGCTCAAGCTGGTGCAATTGATTTTGGCGCAATCTTTGATCTTGCTATTGAAGATATCGGTATTGGTATCCTAACCGACTTCAGCGAAGCTGACAACAATACTATTCTTAACGAACAAGAATAGTATTGATCATCACCTTTAAAAGGTGATGGTTATAAGTAATAATGCTGATACAGTATTACAATAAAAAGGCTCTCCGATTGGAGAGCCTTTCTTTTTGGGAATTATCTATGCTTGAACTTATGACCAAGCAGTTCCGTTGTAGGTGTAAGTCGTGCCTACTGCTGCAGATGTTGTGCCACTTGTATTGTTCAATGTCAAGTTGAAATACAATGGAGCAGGATTAAAGGTTAGAACTGCTGCAACCTTTGAGATACTTACGTCAAGGTCACCATCACCTTCCATAGATTCAACTGATGTGATTGTTGCATTTTGTCCGATTACAACCTTGCCACCATTTACGCCATAGATGTCTCCGCCAAAGCTACCATTTACATTCATGGTACCTTCAATATAAATCTTTGCGTCTCCCCTATTGGTTGGATAGTAACAAGGAGCTACATCGGTAAATCCATTCTTGTAAACTACTGCTTTACCATTAAGATTGTAAGTTGCACCACTCTTAACAGTCAATGTTGCGCCAGGCATCATCTTGAATTGATAATTTTGAGTGAATGTGCCACTATTTATAACGATATCCAATCTGCCATCAAGTGGGAATACTACCTTTTCACTACTTACAGAAACTGTTCTTGCACCAACCAATACTGTGAGTGATGCATATCCATCGCTAATATTGCCGTCCAAAGTCATCTTTACTCTATCATTTGCAAAGCCTTTGGTAATCTTATCTCCAGCTTGTGTCATACGAATGACTGCACTGCTTACACTGCTGGAAGAAGAAATAATTGTGAAGTATGCTTTTGATATCTTTGCTTTAATGATTGGTTTTCCACCTAAAAATGGAATGTCTTCTGGTATATTTTGTGCACTCGTAGCTATCTTAACAACACCACGAAGTGTTGCGCCATATTGAAGTACCATAGTAGACTGAATTGATCTAATTTCATATTGGCTAAATGGGAACATTTTTGGATCATTGGGCAAAGGATAATCACCTTCTCCCATAAAGTCTAACAATCCTATTTCACAACTGCCCATAAATCTTGTTGCTGTTCTAGAACCTCCTATCCAACCACTCAAGTACATGTTTTCTGTAACCATAGTATTGCCTGTTGTTGTAATCTTACCAGAACCCTTGATGTATCCATATACATTGAGAGCTGCACTATTAACATTGATGTTACCAATTAGATTAATAACAGTATAGTTACCTGTGATTGCATTTTGATAGTAACCATGCATTTGCTTGCCTGTTACCGCACCTACTGTCAATGTAGCACCTGATGCTACGGTGAGAGTTACATTTTGTGGAATAGTAAGTGTAATATAAAGAACAGGTGCAGGGTTAGTGTCAGTTGCACCTACAGGGTGTGCTTTATATGCATTAGTCGTGCTTTCTGCGCCATCGACGTCATCTACATCCAAGAATCCTAATGTATCAGTTGCACTGAGTGGGAGCAAGAAGGTTACACCATTCTTTACTGTATAGTATGAGTTTCCAGTGTAGTAACGGCTGATTACTTCTGGTTGGGTTGCAAAACTTGTGTTTGCTTTGACTATTGCCGTACCTGAAGTTGCAGTATTCAATGCATCTTCTGGAGTATAAAGGGTGTTGCCAACAAGCACACTCTTGTACTTGATGAAGAAGCTTACATCTTGTGAACCATCAGCTGTGTTGAGCTTGAAGTTGGTTGATGTGAAGGTCATCTTTGTAAAGTGTGTACCTGGCTTAAATGAAGTACCATTTGAGTAGGTAATAGTATAGTTACCACCAGCACCTAGTGCTTGTTGACCATCAATCCACCAAATCGTTATATTCAATGGGAATGTGGGATCCATATTGGTGCTATTGACATCGATTTGAGTTTCAATCTCAATAGTTGTATTTACAACCTCATTGTTAGCATCAAGACTGATGAGTGCAGGAGTAATGATGATGTTTACGATTATTGGTAGGTCTTCGTAGTTTTCGGGGTTTGCATTATAGTATGCTTCGTAACTATCCTTATCAACACTTGGCTTAATATCTCCATTTACCCAGTAGAATCCGTCCTTACCAAGGGCATAATCACTTGCCAAGGTCTTGTTTGGAGAATATACACCACTGAATGACTTATCATACTTGTGCTCATCTTTGGAGTACTTTGCTTTATGCATTTCAACCACTATTGATGCATTGGTAAGAATATAGTTGCCATCGGTAGTTGATGCTACTACATCATATTTTGCAGCATTTTGGAACTTCTTCTTTGATGTTGAGTTAGCATTTTGTGATGTAAATGCTACTGTCACATCTTGCATATCACCATAAATATCAAAATATTGTGCAGTAATTGAGCTTGAGCGATCGGTACCATCATAGGTGTAGGTTGTTGCATTACCACTCCAGTTTACTTCTACTTTCTTTGGAGCAACAATAACCTTTCCTTCAACAATCTTTGTGATGTTGTACTTTTGTGACTCTGCTGTCATAGTGATTGCATAGTTGCCTTTTGCATTACCCCTTGTATAAGCAGTAGCAATAGTATAACTACCAAATGTATCATTGTTATCCCAGGTTGCCAAACCACTTGCTACAAATGTTAACTCTGGTGTTACATCACCAAATGTTACATCTTTGTTTGTTGCTGTCAAAGTGATATCCTTCTTGTTTACAACAAGGGTACCATTTTTTGCAATAATCTTATAGTTGTTCAAACTCAAATCTGGAACAATGTCATACTCACCAGCAATACCATTGGTGTCAGCGGTAAATGCACAATTGAAATCAAAGTGAGTTCTCCAGAAATCAAGGTCTTCGCCGTCTACAAAACCATCAGTTGTAGCAGAGAAGGCTGGCTTTTGATCACCATAGGTGATGGTTTCGTCCTTAACAGTAACCATCAAATCTTTTCTGTTGATAGTCAATGTGCCATCTACCAATGTAATCACATAGTTAGGATTGCTCAACTCTGATGCAGTAATTGTATAGAAGTTTGCATCATAACGGCCAGTCTTTTCGTTTACTGCGCCATCAATGCTTATAGTAAGAGCACCAAGAGTGTTGATATCTTCGCCAACAGCAAAAGCATCTTTGCCATCTTCATATGCAATTGCTTTGTGGGTTAGGGTTGGGAGAGCATCACCATAGGTGATTTCCTTATCTTCTACAGCAATGGTAATTGGGCGTGGAGAAATTACAACTTCCAATACTTCCTCGATTTCAACAGCATCTCCATCCATAATCTTGTAATAAATGCTATGGGTATCTGCATTAATCTTGGCAACTTCACTTGGGAATGCTCCATCTCTAACTACATTATGATATTCAACACCATCGTTAGAAACAAGAACTTTTACATTGGTAAAATCGAATCCAAGACTTTCGTCGAGATACTCAATATCCAAACCGTGAGCAGTACCATCATAAACTACAGTATTTGCTGTTACAAATACACCGATGGTATCAATTGCTATTTGACAGTCATAGGAAATGGTATAGTTGCTTGCTTTGTCTGCATTACCACGAGTAATGGTGAATGTACCGGTCTCCCATGTGAACTCATTGCTTAATTCTTGACCAAGAGATACATACATACCCTTTGTTGTAGGTATTGATTGCATTGTACCTGCAATAATATCTCCATCAAATAGACCATGTGCAACAAGGCCAGTACCATCAAATGAGCCGTTCCATGCAACAGGGTCTGTGGTGAATCCTCTTGCCTCAATGGTCAATGCTCTTGGAACAACAGTAATTGTGCCATTTTGATAGCTGATTTGATAGTTAGTAGCAGTATAATTGCCGATTTCAACTTCGTGTTCGCCTACATCGTAGCCTGCTTGGTAACCACCTACAATTGAGCCACCTGTAATTGCCTTTTCTGGTGCCCAAATATCATCACCAACAAGACCATCGTATTCAACTTTAACATCAAGGTTATCACCATAGGTGATAGTTGAATTAACAACGCTGATTGTCAATGCCCTCTTTACTACTTCGAGCTTACCTACTACTGCACTATTGTTGTTGATTATATAGTTCTTTGATGCATATCCACCTACTACAACATCATATATTCCAACAGGCTTACCAGTTGTATAATCTGATGTAAATGATTGAGCTGTGGTTTTGAGGCTGTTTTCAATCGTGTCACTACCAACCAAATCGCCTTCTTCTGCTGAAAGATTGCTTGCAAATGTAGCATTTGTTGGATAACCATCATAATAAGTGATAGTGCTGGTTGCAAGTGAAAGGGTGATCCTCTTGGGATTTACCTTAACAGTTCCTTCAGCACGGGTTATATCGTAGTTGGGATTGCTCAATGAAGAATCATAAATTTTAATATAATAGTTTCCAACACCTGAATATATATTGGTATTCTTATTTGCTTTATAGTTGGTATCATAATTAAGTCTACCAAGGTCTTCCAATGTGTCACCTGCAACAAGACCTTCTGCCTTGAATGTATATTTGGGACTTGGATCACCATATGTTACGGTAAAACTATCTGGTGTTACAGTTACAGCTTTAGGTAGAACAGTGAGAACTGCATCTTGTATTTTACCATCTGTGGCAATATTTATCTCATACTCATTATTACTATAGGTTGCACTAATTGTGTATCCAGCTTCCGTTACATCGGATCCGGCTTGATATGAGCAAGTATATTCTATTGCATTTTTGATAGTTTCAACATCTTTTGCAATAGCGCCTTCAAGTGAAACAGTATACTCTGGGATTTCATCTCCGTAGACAACGGTTTTTGGGTCCAAAGTAATTGTCAAAGGACGCTTGATAACTTTGAGTGTTACGGTTGGCCAACTTTCTATTGTATAGTTGTTTGAAGTCCAACAATTCTCCTGCAATCCAACTTTATATTCGCCAACAGCAGAACCAATATCATATGGGTTATTTGGTATATCATCGCCATCCAAGAATGACTCATTTTCGCCATCAACAAAGCCTTGCAAAGAGTATTGTACAAGGGGTTGAGGACTTCCGTAGTAAATCATATATTTACCATCCCAATAGTTATCAATTGGTAGCGATATGGTAAGTGTAAGAACTTTTGCTTCAATGTGTACTGATACAGCATCAAAGCCAGTAATTTCATATGGCTCGTAGTTAGCACGCTCTATCTTGGTTTCAAGGTTATAGTCACCGGCATCCTTGATGAATGATGGAACATATTCAGTTTCGCCCTTTCTTCTATAAGTAATTGTGTCACCAGGAAGTGTTCCTTCAAAGTCGAGCTCGCGAATCTTTCCATTGTAAACATCGTTGAAGCCCTTGACTGAAATCATACCCTCAAGAGTACCAGGGGTAACAGTAATGGTGATAACTTCGCTATCATACTTCTTCTCAAGATTCTTGTAGCTTGCTGTTACTCTGACTTCGTAGGTATATTCGCCAACATCCTTGCAACCTACTTGTAGGGTGGTATCATTTTCGCCAGCGATAACTGCACTTGCTTGAGCATCATACCACTCATAGCTATAAGTGATAACAGAGTTAGCATAAAGTGAACTTGTTAGAGTAAAGCCCTTGGTGTCATAACGGAAGTTATTGCGATTTGCAGTAAGCTTCAAGCCTTCAATATCTTGCAAAGAAACTTTTGTATAGAGTAACAAGTCGGTGCAAGGCATCGTGTGACCACTTGCAGGGGCCTTATATGTTTCGGTAAGCTCTGGGTCAACACAGAGTGCTTCAAGCACAAGACCACCTGGAATTGCGCTTTCTACATCGTCATACAATGTGTTATAAAGTGCTGTAATATCACTTTTGATTGCTGCTGTAACTCTTTTGATTTCCACACCATTGTCATCAAATACTACGATGTCTTGCTTTTTGGTGTCAAACATCGCTCTGACGGTTAAATCAGATTTTACAGAACTAAAATCTTCGTCCCAGCCCTTGAAGTCATGTCCTTCGAGAGTAGGATCTTCTGGTGCAACTGCTGATTGTCCGTACACTACTATTTGGTAATCTTTACCATCAACTTGAATGGTTGAGCCATCGTTATGCTTGAATGTTACCTTGAAAGTTTGTACTTCCCATTTAGCATAAACTGTTACGCTCTTGGTGGGGAGCTTTGTGAACTCATCATTAAACTCTGCATCCAAGAACCAGCCTTTGAATACATAGCCCTCTTTTTCTTCGGGTGTATAGCTCAATGCTTCTTGTGGGTCGGTGGTGGTGTGGACTTCCTCACCATCATCCATAAATGTAATAACTATACCACCAGTTGATGGGTTCTTGTCGCCATCACCATCAGAATAGTCAACATCTGCATTTGAACAAGCAAACAAAATTGCAACTGTACATAGTAGCATCATAACTACTACGAGTGTTCTTATTAGTTTGTTCTTTGTCATTAGGTTTACCTCCTATTGATTGCCATTAACAGGCGCAATTGGAATTATATATGCTTCGCCGGAACTAATTTCGGCTTGTTGTTTTTCGTAATTGAAATCAGATTCATTATCATACATCAAGAAACAGAAATCTCTACTACCTGCTGCAGCAGGAAGATTTTGTCCTTGCTTGTAGAATATGCTATCTTTCTCTTCATTAACAGCAAGGTCAGCTATGTTTGCACGGAAATCAGTTAGTTGCTCTGAAGTGCAATTTGACATATCTACGCATGAATAGTTGTTACCACCACCATACATTGCAATGCCACCATGAACATATTTCTTGCCATCTATCTCCTTAATGATGGTAGAAATATCTCTTACCTCCATAACCTTTTCTAACATTCTATCAAGTCTTAAAACATAAGTTTGACCCGCATTGCTTGTTGTTTCAATTAGTGTCGTACTATCTACATGTGATAAATCCTTCCAGTCATACATCTTGACCTCGCCTTCCATCTTAAGCACACTTGCATAGGATGTACCTGCACAATTTTTCCAAATATCTAATGTATCAGCCAACATGTTGCCTGCAAAGTGAGTTTCCATGCCCACAGTAAACAAACCACTAGATGCTAAAACAGAATTCTTGAGAACTACATCTGTAATAACATAATTATTGTAGAAATATTCATCTTTGTAGTTGTTAGGATTATATTTTACATATTCCACACCATTTTGATTTTTAAATTCTGCAATTTCCTTGTAATATTGATAAGGATTTTCTGGTGGGTCAAATACTGCCAAGTTTGATCCTATCTTAACAATAAACTCACGAGCATGGGTAAGAATACAGCTCTCAATGCGTGCATGCAATCTGTGTTCTTCTAAATTGATGTCACCTACTTGCTTTACTTTTGTTGCTGCATTTTCAGTTCCTTCGTTGACAACTTCTCCACCAAAAATGCGTACTACCGTTCTACCGTTAGATACACGACTGTTAGTTAATGTGGTGTCGCCACTAATTTCTAATGTTGTTCCAACATTGTTTAACTTGGTATAATCTAATCCCTTTGACTCATCAAGCAAACTTTCGTCCGAGCAACCTTTGATATTAATATTATTAATATCAACACCATCTTCTCTAACAAGACATACGATATTATCTTGTGCCTTTACAGATGCGTAGCCTATTGAAACAAAATCTAAAGGTCCTTTGAACAACAATGGATTGCCTACCCTATCTTTTGCCATTGTGAAGTTGTTTGCATTGATGGTATAGCCATTGCCAAATACATCGTTGCGGAACTCAATGAGATAGTATACACTTGGTCTTTCCTTTTCCATATTGGTATAGAAATTCCAGTCATAATCAGTGAGCATAGTGTAAGCTTCATCTTTAAGCTCTGCTTCCGTCATGTTTACCCAACCAAGCATAACATCCTTCATGAGAACAACCTTTTTCCCTTGCGATGTTGCTCTCTTCAAATCACGATAATTCTTTGTATTATCATCGCTTTCAGCACCAATCATAACACCACCATCTACACCACGGACCTTAATTGTTGTCTTGATGTCTTGGTTGAAGTGAATGCCATTTTTCCACTTTGCTGTAATGGTTGTTACACCATCAGCTTTAACATTTATTTTGAAATTATCAGTACCAATTCTTGGTTCAATGATTTCTTCATTAGATACACTAAATTCAAGATCTTCCAATGAGTAACCACCAATGGTGTCATCATCATAAGCGACTTTCATATTAAGTGTTGGATAGTATGCTTTGAAACCAGAGTCATCAAGGATGGTGTCGCCAAGGGTTAGCAAGCCTTCCATATCGCTTGAACCCATGGTGGTAACAAACTCAACAGAATATACACCCCTTACAACATGGATTTGCTTTGCAATTGACTTGATGAGCTTACCCTTTTCGATAACGCCATCGTTTTCTACCTTTTCAAATGCGCTGATAACCAATCTATATGTGCCTACGCTCGCGCTTGAAATATCAACGATTGAGCTGTTTTCATAGGTCTTGATGTTGAGTGCAGAGTCTTGTGCATACCACTCATAGATTACATCATCGTCACTTGGTACACCAACGGATGCGAACTTAATGACAGCATCCTTCTTTTGATAAATATCATCTTCAAGTCCAAGGTGTGCCGATGTATATACATTAAAACTGAACTCTTGGAAGAGTGCTACAAGCTTACTGCTTTGTTCTTTTCCAGGGAGCGTGAGTGCTAAATCCAGTTTCTCCGGATGCCCTTCTGATAGGATTAGGGTAACCTTAAAGCGCTTTCCTTGACTATCAAGAGCATCATACTTTGTAGCAAGAACATAATCGCTACCAGCGCCACTTATATCAAGCTTTGAGCTGATGCCAAAAGCAAGATTTTCTTCTTCAAGTTCCATCAAGAAGGATATTTGATTGAGACCGACCTTGTATGCAAGTTCTTTTTCGGACTTACCTTCAATTACAAAGCCTGACTCGCCACCATTATATGGAACAGTTACTTTGATTGTTACAGGCTCAAAGCCTTCAACTGCATTGTCACAGTCAAGTGTCAATGTTGCCTCGCCTGACAATCTTGTTGTTGCCCTACCAGTAACAGCATTGATTGAAATAACATTAGGATTGCTTGAAGTCCAATTTACACTGCTATCACTAACTTCCATTGGGTAAATGTCAGCGCTAAATTGATAGTCCTCTGGGATAAGTGTTACAGCATACTCATTCTTTGAAAGCTTGTCCAAAGTAATGTCGCCACCTGTTAGACGAGTTAGCTTGGGAGTAAGAGATACAACCTTGCTTGACCTAACATTTACAATAACACTATCGGTAAAGCCATTGTCTGCAGATACTGCAGTTATCTTTGCTTTACCTGTGCCATTTAGAGTGAGTAGTCCACTATCCTTGTCGATTTCGATATCAGCAAGCTCGGCGCCCTCTTCTGCTTCATCTATTCTAAAGCTATAGTTTTGGTTTTTTGCATTAGATGGCTCAACCTTTGCTTCCATATAGATGTAGTTTTCTGGCTCTGAATTATATCTTGCCATATCAAGATAAATGAAGCCTTCATCGGTTTGAGTGGTGATTTTGATGCCACTAACTGGGATATCTGCAAGAATACTTGCCACTTCACCTACACTAAACAATGTGATAAGGAAGATGAGTGGTATAATCATAATAAGCGCAATAACTTTTTTCTTCATACCATTAATCCCCCTCTGACAATCTTTCGAATTTAGACTTGATACCAATGAAGGTATATAGTAGCGATGCAATCAATACGACCACAGATAATCCACCAGCAAACAAATATGTGAAGTTTGCCATGCCGTCGCCCTTGAGTGAATCAAGTACACTATAAACAAGTGGTACACCACCAACCACCAAGGAAATTATCATACCAAGAATGATGATGGTTGATACATTGCCGTTGCTTTCCTTGACGGTATTATCTTCTTCGGTTGGGAAGTATGGATGGTTAAGGTCCTTTCTTGTTGCAAAGCATATTTGAGCAAGGCCAAGAATGATGCCAACAGCAAATACGAATACTGCTTCCATTGGCTCAATAAATCCTTGGAGCGTGATAACTAAAGTTGAAATACCAACTGAAAGCATGGTAACAACAAAGTTCAAACCAATCTTGACGCCAAGCATCTTGCTGTATCTAATGGGCAATGTCTTTTGCATATAAAATGACCTGCCCTCTCTTGAAATGTTGATCGCACAGAATGTATTTGTAAGAGAGCCAAACAATACAGTAAGAAGAAGTGCAATTTCAAAGTTCATTTCCAAGTGAAGGAGTTGAGCGAGCAAGCTTTCGCCCAGTCCCATACATAGATAAACCATAACTGGCAAAATCGCTGCAACGGAAATATATTGGAATGCGTAGTCTGGAGTAAATATTATAGAGCCGAGTTCCTTGGAAATAAGTCCACTAACAACGGTGCGTGGTCTTGAAATCTTTTTAGCATGGAACACGATACCATCATTATTTTGAACACGGATTTTTACAGCTGCATTATAAAGCAAATACTCAACGATAAAGCCAATAACTCCAAGCACAGCAATTATGATAAGAAGAATAATTGCATTTTTGAGTGGCTCAACACCAAATACCAATCTTGCAAGGAAATTTGCAGGTACGAGCTTATCTGTAAGATTGATGATGAATTCCATAACCTCTTGTGAGAAGAAGAATTTGATGTCACCACTTACCATAAGGTTTTCAAAGAAACTCAAAACCTTTGCATATCCCACAAATAGTACTGCTGCGATTGCAGTAACAACAACCAAGAATAGGATATATTTTGATTGGAAAAATCTCTTTATAAAATAGAAAGGCAAGCAAAGTATACTTGCAATACCCAAGCTGATAAATGGAATCAACAAACTTGCAAGAGTGGATATTACAATAAACATTATGCTTTGAGCAGTAACTTGCGCAAATACGATGACAAGTGGAAGTGTTACACAAACAGCAAGTATTGCTTGTGAAAAATATACAGAAACCATCTTGGCAATAAATATTGCTTGAGGTCTAATAGGCAATACAATGAGAACATTCCTATCGTCGCTTTCAAAAATAGCACGAGTTAGCGCAGAAGTGGAGCCGAACACCGAAATCAACAGCACTATTTCGTAAACAATAGTCATGATTTCATATAGACGAGCTTGAACATCAAGAACATTATCTATACGAATGGTGGAGTACTTTTCGATAAATTGCTTGAAAACTGTGGCAATAACAAACAATACGATAGCTATGAGCGCCAATGAAAGGAACATGCCCACAACATCGATATTGCGTCGATTGCGCTTAAAATATGATAGATTCTCATGAATCTGCTTTCTGAGAAGGACGCCAATCATTTATTTTTTGCCCTCCCCTCTTTGCATGTGGAATCTTGGTGGATTTGGCACCTTGTTAGCCTGCTTTCTGGAGATTACCCTGATGTTAGACTTTACTTCTTCCACTGCTTCTTCTTGTATTTCTTCTTCAACAACTTCTTCTTCAAAAGCTTGGTCAGCCATCATAGCTTCCTTGAGAGCTTCTTCATCGTCGCCAAAGTAGTAGCTTTCGATGATGCTATGGTCATTGCGCATTTGGTCATCAATAACAAGATCAGCAACCAAATTGCCCTTGTTGATGATAACAACACGGTCGCAAACGCGTCTTACAACATCAAGATTGTGGCTACTGAACAAAATTGTCTTACCCTTTTTTGCATATGCATGCATAAAGTTGATAACTGCATTTTGGGTACGAGGGTCAAGACCAACCATAGGTTCATCAAGTATCCATAGGTCTGGTTCATGTATGAGAGATGCCATCATACAAATTTTTTGCTTCATACCATGTGAGTAATTGGAAATGAGTTTTTTGACCGCATCGCCAAGTTGGAATACTTTTTCTAACTCAAGATATCTTGCTTGTCTATCCTTTTTGCTTACCTTGTAAACATCTGCCATAAATGACAAATATTGGAAGCCGGTCATCTTAACAAAAGTCGCATGGTTGTCTGTTACAAATGAAAAATGTCTTTTTGCATCAATGGGGTTTTTGGAAATATTCTTGCCACCAATAAAGATTTCGCCTTCGGTCAAAGGAATCATACCTGTGATACATTTGAGAGATGTTGATTTACCAGCACCATTTGCACCAAGCAAGCCAACAATTTGTCCCTTTTCACAACTAAAGGAAATGTCCTTGATAGCATAGTTTGCTCTTGCACTATACTTTTTGCAAAGAGCCTTAACTTCAAGTGTAGTGGTTAAAAGATTTTCATTTTGTTTTTTTGCGACTTTTTTCATTTCTTACCTTATTTTCCTACGTATATTTTCTATACTATATATACGCGTAACACGCACGCGCACATACATAGATACATTAATATTAATTGAAGTATCCTGCTTTGTCAATTAAAATATATGCAAAAATATAGTAAATGGGTGCAATATCACCAAAAATTCACAATTCAACATTGACAATCTTCACTTTGGAGACTATAATCATCATATGAGTACAGCAATTTTACAAAATAGAAAAAGTTATCTTGAAGCTAATCCCACGGTAAGTGTGGATGATTTGAGTGGTGAGCCAAAATATAAGTCAAAGTTTCTAAACAAGCTCAATGACCTTGGCGATAGATTCTTATATTCACGACTCTACTTTGCACTTTTGACAGCAACCATCTTTTTGTGCTGGTTCTTTGAAGTGGAAGCCTATGGCGTTATAGGTATAATTTTCTTTGCATCAATAGTTCTTGTCATGCGTCGCGACACCACACCACTTATACCAATTATATTTGTGGTCGCAATGATTTTCCCACGCGACATAGACCCCATGACCTATGCAAATGTATTCTATTTCTTTATACCACTACCCATTGCAATAGTAACCCATTTTATTCGTTTTAAGGTCCCATTCCGTGTTGGAAAGCTTTTCTTCCCACAACTTGCAGTAAGCATTGCGTTGCTCGTGGGTGGCATCGGCACCATTAGCCTTGAGCACTATACAATCGGTTTGGTATATGCACTCCTACTTGGCGTTGCAATACTGTTTTTCTACTTCTTGTTTTATCTTTACGCATATCCACCAAAGAATGTTGACTTCAAGTATTGGATTGCAAATAGCCTTAACTTTATCGGCATTCTTATCGTTTGCCAAGTTATCACAAGATATGTTCAAGAGTTTGAAATCCACTCTCGCGTAGGTAGCGGTGTTCCAATTGGTTGGGGCGTAGGCAACAACTTCTCAACAATACTTCTATTTACTCTTGCTGGCACTTTCTATCTTGCAGCAAAATCAAAATTTAGTGTGCTGTATCTTATAACTGCTGTCGCTCAATATGTCGTCATCGTATTAAGCTGGTCAAGGGGCGCAACCTTGTTTGGTGCAATTATTCTTCCACTTTATATGCTCGCTCTTCTCATCGGCACACCCAAATCAAATAGAAGATATATGTGGGCTGGTGTTGCTCTTGTCGTAGCTATTCTTGTTGGTGCGCTCATCGCTATGTGGGACCCCATCATGGAAATGGTAGATAATGTTCTCGCACAAGGCACTGGTGTTAGTGGTAGAGATAAGCTCTATCAAGAAGCAATCGATGTCTTTATGGCAAACCCAATCTTTGGCGCTGGCGTTGGTTTTGATGGTGTTTACTATCGTCAAGAAACCATGCCAATGTACTGGTTCCACTCCACCCTATTCCAAGTTATCGGTAGCATGGGTATTGTTGGTATCATAGCTTATGCTTGGTACTACTATGCGCGTTATAGAATTATGGTTAGAAAGCGTTGCTTGTTCAGCATCTTCATGATAATCGGTATGATTGGATTTGAAGGCTACTCCATGATAGACACAGGTACATTCGTACCACTACCCATAATGTTTATCGTCATACTCATGACCCTTGTAATTGAGCTTGACAACAAAAATCACCCCGAAACATTCATCGATTACAAGGCTTTGTTCAAGGGTAAAAAATAGAACTTTTTAACATCATAAAAGGAACTCGCAAGAGTTCCTTTTATTTTGCATTTTGTTCTATTTAGGATACCTAAAATCTGTTTTATGTTGCCAATATTAGCAACATCCGTCATTGAGCTTCAAAAGAGCTACGCCCTGCTTCGCTTCACAAATTGGGCAAATCTTAAAGGCTTCCTTTGCAACATGCTCATATCCACATCCACCACACTTCCACTTGACTGGCTCGCTCTTTTTATATAGAGTTCCACTATTCATTTGGTTGTATAAATCGGTTAGGAGCATGCTGTGGCAGTTTTCGACTTGACGGATATTTTTATATAACTCTGCAATATCCAAAAAGCCTTCTTCGCGTGCAACCTTTTCAAACTCGGCATAAATATCATCGCTTTCACGACGCTCGTCTTCTGCTGCAAGACGCAAGTTTTCCACCAAGTCCCACTTTTCTTTGAAGGGGTAACCTGCACAAATTTCGATATTTTCTATGGGCTTTTCACTTGCCTTTTGAATGTAGGTATAAAACATTCTTGCATGATTGAATTCGTTATAAACAATCTTGTCTATGATTTCTGCAAGCACTGTATATCCTTCCTTGCGTGCGCCATACTCAATAAACTTATACCTTACATGAGCTTGGCACTCACCAGCATAAGACTTGGCAAGATTATAATAGGTTTTGCTGTTTAATAGTTTCATAATCGTCTCCTTAAATTTTGGTAATACGATTATGCCCCACCCTACCTTTTGTATACTTGGAAATTAAAAAAGCGACTTTGTCGGTCGCTTTCTTTTTTGTTAATTAAAGTGTTGCACCAAAGTCGGATACTATTACCTGACCTGTAATTGCCCTTGACTCATCACTTGCAAGGAATAGTAAAATGTTGGCAATATCAATTGGCATACAGGGTGTAACTGACAAATTCATATGTTTGTTCATTTGTCCCATCATTGCTTGGTCAAGGGACTTGGGGTCTGTTGACATTGTCATTGGTGTTACAATAGTGCTTGGGTTGACTGAATTACATCTAATCCCTGTACCAGTAAAACGAAGTGCTGTGTGCTTTGTTAGTCCAATAACAGCTGCCTTGCTTGCAACATATGATGCGCCACCTGTGCCGAATGCCCCAGCAACAGAGTCAAGATTGATAATAGAGCCAGCGTTGTTCTTCATCATCTCTTTGACAACAGCGCGAGTGCAATACAAGCATCCCTTGGTGTTGATGCTCATAACCCACTCGAA
Organism: Clostridia bacterium; assembly: GCA_017533505.1. Lineage (GTDB taxonomy): Bacteria > Bacillota > Clostridia > Christensenellales > DTU072 > Stercoripulliclostridium_A. Next base: position 35,395 of record JAFXIB010000104.1, read on the forward strand.
ATCCTCGTCAGTACAACTTTCGATTGGTTTTAATCCTGCCTCCAACACACCTGCATTGTTGACCAAAATATCTATTCTACCATATGTTTCAACTGCCTTATTTACCATTGCTTCCACTTCTTCTACCTTGGAAACATCACAGCGCACAACTGTAACTTCGCCACCACTTGCGCGAATTCTTTGTGCAATTTCTTCAAGCTGTGGCTCACGGCGAGCTGTAATGACAACCTTTGCGCCTTCCTTTGCAAATAGCTCTGCAGTAGCAGCACCTACACCAGAGTTACCACCAGTAATAATAGCAACCTTGCCTTCTAATCTTCCCATCATTAGTTCTCCTTATGAATCAATTATTCTTGGTCTAAAACTTGCTCGTGAATGGTCAAAGTTGACATCTCAACGGGCATAAAGAAGCAAAGTCCGTGAGCTGATGTACCTACACCTGCTTTCAACTTGATTTGCTCCATAATCTTAATAGCAATATCCTTTTTTACAACACTCAAGACAATTTCCTTTTCGGTATCAATGGTGATGCCAAGAATGGTCTTGGGCTTTGCCACAGAACCCCTTGCATTTATGATTGTTGCACCGGTTGAACCACATTCACGCGCAATAGATACAACTTCAGATGCAAATCCTGCGTTTACTATAATATATAATGCCTTCAATTCTTCCATAATCATTCTCCTATCTTTTAGAATGTCAACCCTTCAACCGGTATGCTAAAAGCAATGCCTGTGTTGGGCTTTTTGAAATTATAGTCGTGATAAAGTATGCCTATAAGTTCTTGTGCCTTTGTGTTTTTAACCAAACAAGTTATAAGCACTTTGTTTTGCTCAACTTCAAAGCCAAAGGCTGCTGCAATGGCGCTTGGATTGGCTGAACCATGTCCATAAACCGACTCTATCCCATAGGCGCCATGTTCATTCAAAAGCTCCAAAAACTTGTTCTTTTTCTTTTGCTCTGCAATAATCACAAGGTACTGCAAGCCGTTGTTACGAATATCACTCATTTGTGCTATCCTCACTTTCAGTTGTATTGATATTTTCTTCAATTTCCAAAGTTTGGGGTTCCGTTATTTCAATAGCTGATTCCGTAACCTCAATTTCTTCGGAAATATTGTTTTCTTCTATTTGCTCTATTATGTCGCTATCCACATTCTCCGAGTTCTGCATATCAAGGTCCATAACAAACTCTTCAAGACCAGCAAAGGACTCTTCTTGAGCGGTAGCTTGAGTACGCTTCAAGCGTACATTGTACATGATGCCAAGTGCTTGTATTGCAATTAGTGGCGTGACGGAAATGAACGAAATGATGCCAAATCCGTTTGTAAGTATGCTCATTGTACCACCACTCTCTACAGCAACTGCTTGTGCGATTGAGAGTGTTAGCGGTGTCAAAAATGCAGATGTCAGCGCACCACCTGTTACACCACCAGAGTCAAATGCCAAACCTACAAATAGCTTTGGTGTAAATATCATCATTATGAGTGAAATGGCGTAAAGTGGAACAAGGAAATAAAGAATGTTTATTTCTGTTAGTATCTTGAGTATTGACAAAAGTGATGCAACACCTATGCCAAGTGCAAGTGTAATGCGAATGGTGGACTTTTTGATGTGGCCATTTGTAAGTTCTTCTATCTGCACACCAAGAACTGTTACTGCCGGCTCCGATACCGTTATTGCTGCGCCAAGAATAAATCCCACACCAAGTAGTAGCCACTTAAACCACTCTGGGCGAGATTCTTCAAAGAAAATTTGTCCAATATATTGTCCAATGAAGCCAAACCCAAAATCTATGCCCGAAAGGAAAATAAGTAGTCCAAGATATACAGGGATAACGCCAAGCATCAATTTTGCAAAGGTCTTTTTAGGAAGCTTGATTAGGAACAATAAAAATGGTATTGATATCAAAATAATGGGTAGTACAGCAAGTGCAACATCGGTTATATTGCCAAGAATAATATCGCCAACACTACGCACGCACGACATATCATATGCGCTTTCTGGTGGAAGTTCTCCATTTACAGCCTTTATGATTATTCCATATAGTAGCACTGCGACAATGGGACCAGCCGATGCAATACCTATGATGCCAAGAGAATCTTCGTTGGTTTTTGTCTTTGATGCTGTTGCCGAAATACCAAGTCCAAGTGCCAAAATGAATGGTACCGAAACATCTCCTGTTGTTGCGCCACTGCCGTCAAAGGCAAGAGCTATAAACTCACTTGGTGCAAATATTACAAGGATAAAAGTAATAGCATATAGTACAGCAAACACCAACTTTATGTTGATGTTCTTTACTATTCGGAGTAGTGCAATGGCAACACCAATACCAATACCCGTACCAGTAATCCAAATGAATAGCGTGCTGTTTACAAGGGGCATAATGGCGTTGATTTGCTTTGCAAGCACCGAAAGTGCTGGCTCTGCAACGGTTGCAAGCAATCCAAAAATAAAGCCAAAGCTCAAAACAAAGGCAAGTTTATTATACCTTGCAAAGGAGCCACCAACCATTCTGCCAATAGGCAAAATACTTGTCTCAAGACCAGATAAAAACAGCGATTGACCAATTACAACACAAGCATAGCCCACAACAATCTTAATATAATCAGTAGCTGATTTCAAAGGGGCAATGCAAAGACAAATTATGATGATGACTGCAAGTGGCAAAGATGCAACAAAAGTTTCCTTCAACGTTTGAAGGAATTTTATCTTTGATAAATCAATTTTAACTTTTGGAAAAGCCTTTTTTGCCATAAATAAACCTGCATAGATTATAGTATATCCACACAAAAAAAGTCAACGCTTTGTATTTTATTAACATTAAAATACAAATTATGACTTTACTTATACCGAATGATACTCCCTGCGGGAACGCGAAAGACTGTCTCATTTTAAGTAAATCTAATTGTTAAAGTGTTTTCTTGTAATAAACGATAATTGGTGTACTTACATGAGCGCAAAGCGTTCACTTTCGCCAGGTTTGGCAAAGCCAAACTTGCGAACCCACAACTAGCCCTTAGGAGCTTGAAATGTTTTCGATAATTAAATCTTTTATATTAAAAGTCGAACATGAAATTCGTTTTATCAAATAAATTATTTCGTAAAATTCGTATCGTTACGAAAAATTTGTATCGTTTTCTAACTTTTCTGATGAAAATAATTCCATTTCTATTCCAAAACCGAAAAATGCAATCTCAAAATTTCGTCACTCTCGTAGAGAATTGCACCAAAAAGAATCTCAATTGTAGTCATCCCCACTTTGGGTATTAACTGGTCACAAATATGGAATTATAAAACACATTTTTGGCGATTTCACTCCCATCGAGAATCGTGTTACCATTTCGAAGTTGTTACTAAATTTTATAATCAATCAAAGCAGCTGTTTTGGATTGATATAATGGATGAACGGGATTTCCATCTTTTGTTAGTTTTATAACCTTTATGCTTCTACCATATTCCCCATTTAATAATGAAAGAATTTCAGCAAGACAAGGTTTTAGATATTTACGCTTTGTTATTAAATTTCCATAAGCTAATAACACATCACAGTCATAATATTTTTGCGAAATTTGTCTAATATGTAGCAAGTTAGTTTGAACCAATAACCCATTTCGTTCAATGTGCATATCATCCGGATTTGTTGCTCTTTGTGGATACACATTAAGCATAATCCAATTTTCATAACCATTATACTTACTAATATTAATTATTTTCTTTATTGTATTATCAATACACTCTGGACAAGCCGTGCTGGGATTTATGCCAACGCAAAGCAATGTCTTGCCGTTAGGATTAAATATTTGTCCTAACACAAACCTAGCTGAATTATCCTCATTTTTTTCGTAAATCCACTGCATACAACTTTTTCCTTCTATATTTTATCTTCTTTATCTTTAATTGCAATTTTATTTAATTCTGCATTAATTTCAATAAGTTTAAACATAGTCATAACCAAATCAAAAATCAAAAACACATTTAAGAAAATCACTAGATATTTTAAATAATTAAAAACTTCTTGCCATACCACATTTTCAATTTGACCAAAAAACAACGCTACAAAACCAAAACCTAATAAAATTATTAATAGATTGAAAACATCGCCTTTTAGTTCTTTTACTATCTCATCCAGTCCATTGAATTTGTCTAATAAATAATCTTTCCCTTTATTTACTGAGCTTAAAAAATTATTTTTACAATTTTGAACAACCCCTTGAATGAAGGTGAACAATGTTAACGCAACCCCAAAGACTACTAAAAGCACCTCAAAAATTGAAAACGCATTAGATATCAAATTCTTCGGCAGAAAAAATCCAGCAAAAAAGGTCAACATCGCTATTAATAACAACTTAAAAAGTAAATTATAATTAATCTTCCTCATAACGATTCTCCCTTGAAAAAGCTATTCTTATGCGCTCTATATTATTAGGAATATTATTAAGATCAATATCTACCACCAGCATTTTACCTTTTGCAGTACTTTTTTTAGATATTGTTCTACCATTTTCCTTTCCACCTATAATCCATTCACCGCCACCATTTACAGCATATTCGAACAAATCATCAAAGTGCTCTAAAAAGCCATCTGCATTTATTCCTGCATCATCATTACATATTTCCAAAGACATCCTTTCTGCGTTTGTTTCTTCTCTCAAAGAATTCAAATAATCATCAGCCTTTTGATTACCCAAGAAGCTGTTTGGAGAATTTAATCTTAAAGAAACTTTGCTTACTAAATCAAAAGTCTTAAAAGTTTCCATAAAGTCACTTTTATCAACTATTAAGTTGGTAGTAAAATCGACATCTAAATACTCTTTTGTATTAGCATTAACCGTTTTTAATATTGCTTGAAGAATTTTATTCATTTCCGCAGGCTTATTAAAAATTTTATAATTCTTTTCAACATAGAATGTTTGACCCACCACATCTAAAAAAACAAAACTATACGGATAATCCGCCATGCTTTCGCTCGTAAATTCAGCTTTTTTAGCCGTATATGTAATCTCCCTTTGCACCGCAAGCTTGAAACAAATTATATCCGCATCTATCCCATGTTCTTTTTTAATAATAATTTTCTTATTTCTAGAAATAACATCAATATAATTTTCCGTATTGCAAATATAATTATAGATATTGCGTAATACATTATTTTTTAATTGACGAGCAGTTAAGTTGGCATAAGTATAACTTTCAAAAGACAACTGTTGAGGCAAGCTTACTAATATTTTATATTGATAAAAAACTCTACTTTTTACTTCTTTTGTTTCAATAAACATAATATACTCCTATCGTTTTTATTTAGAATTTTTCTTTTGTTGTATAAAACTTATAATTGACATTTACTCCAATATTACTCGCTTTTGTAAACTATCATACAATCATTTATCGTATATCTAGATAAGTTTAAATTCCAAGCTTTCATTCTGCTATGCCATCTCTTATGCTTAATAAAAGCATCCCAATCCATTTGATAAATTGCTTTTAAATGAAATTCATCATCAAACTTGCAAATAATTATATATTCAAATTTTTGTTTATCGGCTTCTAAACTATCTTTGGGTTGTAAACCATAAAACACGCCCGTCGTATTATTTGATGTAGCTTTTATGCTATATCTATCGCCGTTTCTACTTATAGCATCTATATTTTGTGTCCCTATC
>JAFXIB010000105.1 GCA_017533505.1 Clostridia bacterium
CCAATCTTTTCGGAACGGATATCGCTTTCTGCACGGATGCCAGCATATCTCAATTGATCACGGATAGCATTAGCTTCATTTTCTGTTCTATCAGTCAAACTCATAACTCTTACTTGTTCAGGAGCCATCCATACTGGGAATGCGCCCTTGTACTTTTCGATGAGAAGAGCCATAGTTCTTTCGTAACAACCGATTGATGTTCTGTGAATGATGTATGGATATACCTTTTCGCCATTTTCGTCAACATAAGTCATATCAAAACGCTCTGACAAGAACATGTCAACTTGGATGGTAATCAAGGTATCTTCCTTGCCGTATACATTGCGAATTTGAATGTCAAGCTTTGGACCATAGAATGCAGCTTCGTCAATACCAATAGAGTATTTTAGACCGATGTTATCCAAAATCTTTTGCATTTCTGTTTCAGCATGCTCCCACTTTGCAGGATCATTGATATACTTTGCTGTGTTGTTTGGATCCCACTTTGAGAAACGATAGCTTACATCACCATCAAGACCAACTGTCTTTAGCATATACATTGCAAGGTCAAGACAACCCTTGAACTCTTGCTCAAGTTGAGATGGAGTACATACCAAGTGACCTTCGGAAATGGTGAATTGTCTTACACGAATAAGCCCGTGCATTTCGCCACTTGCTTCGTTACGGAACAAGGTTGAGGTTTCGCCATAACGAATTGGGAGATCTCTATATGACTTAAGACCATTCTTATAAATCATATATTGGAAAGGACAGGTCATAGGACGAAGTGCAAATACTTCCTTATCCTTATCTTCGTCGCCAAAAATGAACATACCATCTTGATAATGATCCCAGTGTCCAGAAATCTTGTAGAGATCAGACTTTGCCATGTATGGAGTCTTGGTGCGAACATAACCTCTTCTTTCTTCTTCGTCTTCAACAAATCTGTTGAGGATTTGGAATAGCTTTGCGCCCTTTGGCATGAGAAGTGGTAGACCTTGACCAATGCTTTCTTCGGTCATAAAGATGCCCATTTCTCTACCAAGCTTGTTGTGGTCGCGTTGCTTTGCTTCTTCCATTGCTTGGAGATACTCTTGGAGTGCTGTTTTGTTGTTGAAAGCAGTTCCGTATACGCGTATGAGAACCTTGTTGTGCTCGTTACCTCTCCAATATGCACCAGCGATAGATGTGAGCTTGAATGCCTTGATATATCCTGTTGATGGAATGTGTGGACCTGCACAAAGGTCTACAAAATCACCTTGTCTGTACATGGTGATGGTTGCATCTTCTGGTAAATCTTGGATAAGCTCTACTTTGTAGGTTTCGCCTTGCTCACTGAAGAAATTGAGAGCATACTCGCGAGTAACTTCTTCTCTTACGATTGGTATGTTTTCTTTGATGATCTTCTTCATCTCTGCTTCGATAGCAGGAACATTATCCATATTGATGGGTGTGATGAAGTCGAAATCATAATAGAAACCTGTGTCAATTGCAGGGCCGATTGCAACCTTTACGGTTGGGTAAATTCTCTTTACGGCCTGTGCCAAAATGTGAGAGCAACTGTGACGATAAGCCTTCTTTCCTTCTTCTGTATCAAAGGTCAAAAACTCTACTGTTGCATCTTCGTTGATAGGCTCATACATACCGATAACTTTATCGTTAACCTTTGCAACTAATGAAGCACGGAACAATCCATCAGATATGGAGCGTGCTATTTCTGCAGGCGTAGAGCCTTGTGGGAATTCTTTCTTGTCCTCTCTTAAAGTAATAATCATTGTAAGTTTTCCATCCTTTTATCACATTAAAGTGATGTTATGTGTTATGCGTTAATTGCGGAGTTGATTGTGTTATATAGTGTTTGATAAGCTGTTGTGTCGGCTACTCCCAAGCCAACATTAACCAATCTTTCAGATGCAGTAGGATATGTTGTAATATCGTTTACGCATCTTGCATTGGCGCTTACAAACGAATAGTTTTCGCTTGAAACATTATAGTTGTGAATTACTCTGTACTTTTGCTCGCCATTCTCAAGAGCACCCTCTTTTGTAGATATAATTTGGCTTGCATTGTATACGGTGTTATCAAGCCATGCTTGGTAGGTCTTTCCGTCCCCTTCTTTGATGTTGACGATTTCAACAGCATTTGCAAGTTCCCCTGCGATACCTTGATATGCTGTAAAGTTTGTTGCCAAATTATCAAGAGTTGACTCGCCATAAACCCTACCAACTATACCACCATTGTAGGTATAGTAAGCATTGTTACGAGTGTTGCCATCATACTTGATGGAAGCAATTGTTAAGATGCTATCTCTACCATAGAACAATGTACCATTTGATACAGCATTCTTGATAGTTGAGAAATGTAACATACCTACCAAACCACCAGTATAGTTGTTGATATTTACGGAAACGGTAATCTTGTCTACATCGCTGATTGCGTTGTCGATTAAGCTGAAGTTTGCAGCATATCCAACAAGACCACCAACATTGAATGAGCGTGATTGTGATGAGCTGAAAGCTTCGGCATTTAGAGATGAAAGGTCAGCACTTGTCTTTTTGACATTGACTCTATCAATAATACCTGCAACACCACCTACTCTCAAACGCTTGCAAGCTGATGCTGTGATTTTATTTGCGTTTGCAATCCACTTTTCGCCATCGTTGATTCTATATGCAGCGCCAAAAATGCCACCAGCATTGACCAAATTGCCTTTAGCAATCAAAGAACCGTTGTATGTAAGATTCTTTGCGCTACAATTTGATGTATTGTCACGAAGAGATGAAAGGTTTACAGGACGCATAGAACCAACTATACCACCTACAAAAACATCATTTAGTGCACTAATATAAGCACCATCATTGTATGCACCAACATTGATTGCTACTGATGAATTGATGTTGCTAATTGCAGTATTGCCCTTAACATTGCCTGCCAATCCACCGATATAACCAACCATTTCGTAACGCTCAAGCTCACGAAGTTCACTGCCGTCTTCTTGTGGAATGAACTTACAAATATTGCCCATACTTGTAGCAATACTGCCGTTAACAGTGATATCACTGATAGCACAATCGCCACTCATAAAACCACATAGACCACCAACATAAATTGAACTTGCATCTGCTGGGACAGAAATGTCAACATAAATGTTTAAGTTGGAGATAGTTGCATTGTGGACTACACCAAACAAGCCAAAGAACTTGTCGCCATCAAGAGCCTTTTCGAGATCGCGTTCAAGGGGTTCATCGATGTTAATCTTGTAGGTAATTGTATGTCCATTACCCTTAAAATTACCACGGAATGAGTTTTCTACTGATGTGCCAAGTGGTGCCCAGTTGGCATCGCTTATGGTTAAATCTGCATTTAGCTCAAAGGTCCCTTGATCGTAATCTGAACCTAACATATCAGATACTTTCTTAAGGTCATCTACATTGTTGATGGTATGAGTGAAAACACCCTTGTGAGTGTCTTCTTCCTTGCAAGCGACAAGCGCTACTGCAAGAATCATTACCAACAATGTGATTAAAATTATCTTGCTAAATTTTTTCATATTAAGCGTACACCTTATTGATGAAATTCAAGAAGTCTTGATATACCTCTTGGTTGTTTGTTTCGTTTAAGATTTCGTGTCTTGCGTTTTCGTAAACTTTGTACTCTACATCAAGTCCCTTTTGGAGATAGAAATTATAAAGTTTTGTTGCAAGCACTGCCTTGTTTGATACAGGGTCATCACTGCCAACTGCAATCAAAATTGGAAGACCCTTTGGAATGCTATCAACAGCTTCGCCATACATACCCATTACACCTTTGAAGAAACTATGATAATATCCAATGGAAAGTGGATAGCCACAATACTCATCAGCTTCGTACTTTGCAACTTGCTCCTTATCTCTTGAAAGCCATGCAAATTGTTGACCTTGTGCTTCAAATGGCTTGTTGTATGCACCAAAACTCATCTTATCAATGAGATAGCCTGTCTTCTCTGCACCACATAGTGCCTTTTGCAAACCTGCAATAGCACATCCTGCACCTATAAGAGCACCCTTCATATATGCTGTGCCTGATAGAATACATCCCTTGATAGCATCAGAATGTAGTTCCAAAAATCTTTGAGATACAAAGCTACCATAGCTGTGTCCAAGTAAAAGTACTTCAACACCATAAGTAGCCTTGGCATACTCTACAACGGTAAGTGCATCTTCAACAGTGTTATGGAATGAGTCGCCATCGACAATACCCTTTGCACCATCTGGATTATATTTGTGGCCACGATGATTATCGCCAAGGACAACATATCCGTTCTTGTTCAAGAAGATAGCAAAATCATCATATCTCGCGCTGTGCTCTGCCATACCATGACTGATTACTACTGCACCGATAATGTTTTCTACATCATCCCAAACACATACTGTATTTGTTTTGTTGTCTATTGTCTTGAGTTCAACAAGTTTCATACGGCAACCTCCATAAATAAATACTTATTGTATAGTTTAACACTATTTAGAATATAATTCAATAGAATTATAAAAATTAAGGAAAGAATTTTGACTACAATAGCACTCACAGGTGGCGGTACTGCCGGACATATTTTGCCTTGTTTAGCTCTCGTGCCAGAACTAAAAAAGCACTTTGATAACATCATTCATATCGGTGGAGATGGTATGGAAAAAGAACTCATACCAAAAGCTGGACTACCACTTTTTAGCACAAAAACCATAAAATTTGATAGGTCTAATATGCTATCTAACCTAAAAATACCATTTGTGTTATCCGCCGCCACCAAAGAAGCAAAAGATATTCTCCAAAAAGAAAAGGTATCTGTTGTCTTTGGAAAAGGTGGATATGCTATGCTACCAACCATTCTTGGCGCACATAAACTTGGTATACCAATAATCATACATGAAAGCGACTTTAATATGGGCCTTGCCAACAAGTTTGCATCGCTTTATGCCGATTTGGTACTAACAAGCTTCCCTGAAACAAAAGGTGGTGTTTATGTTGGTAACCCTATCCGTCAAAACATATTCAATGGCAATAAAACAAAAATTGTAAATAGTTTCCATCTTCAACCTACCAAAAAGACCATTTTGATTTTTGGTGGTTCGTCTGGCGCAAAAGCTATCAATAATGTGGTATTCCAAATTGCTAAACAGTTAACGGAAAAATATAATGTACTACACTTGGTAGGTAAACAAGAAAAGCGTAGACTATTTATGCGTGGGTATACTACTATCCCCTACTACGACAATATCGAAGACTTGTATGCAACTGCCGATTTGATTATAATGCGTGGAGGAGCAAATTCATTGCAAGAAGCCACTATGCTTGGTAAACGCATAATATGCATTCCCTTACCAAAAGGTAAACACTCAAGAGGCGACCAAGTAGACAATGCTTTGAGTTACTATAATCGTGGAGCAATTGAACTACTCCTTCAAGAAAACCTTACCCCAGAAACACTACTTGAGAAAATTGAAAGCACTATAAACCAAAAGGAGCATCCTATCAACAAGGACACTCCTAATGGGGAGATAGTAAAAAGAATTATGGATTTTGTTAATTGATACCAATGGCTATAATACCATCATCAGTTTGGTACACGACAGCATAGTTATCGGTGCTTCCTATTGCAATATGGGCAACATCTGTTGTAGTATCCAAGTTCAAAGATTGCGATGTGCCATCATTGCGAATATCTAATAAAGTTAGCACTTGACCTTTTGCA
>JAFXIB010000106.1 GCA_017533505.1 Clostridia bacterium
GTATTGTCATAAACGCAGGCGCATACACCCATACATCAGTTGCAATCCTTGATGCACTCAAGGCGGTTGCTATCCCCACAGTTGAGGTTCATCTCAGCGACATCAACGCGCGCGACGAGTTCAGGAAGTTTTCTTACATCTCCCTTTATGCCGAAAAGGTAATTGTAGGCAAAGGCTTTTTGGGTTACAAGGAAGCCCTTGAATATCTTGGTGAAAAATAATGAAGCAAGAGCAAAAGATAAGACCACTTGCCATCTATCAACTACTCAAAAACCACACCGACAGCTCGGTTGCTCTCGGTAGCTTTGAGATTGCAAACACCCTTAATTTAGAGGGACTTCCAAGTAGTATAAAGGATGTCAAGGACGACATCAAACTGCTCAAAGATTGGGGCTTTGGCGTAAGTGAAATCCCGGGCGAGGACCTATACTACATCAGCACAAAGGTGTTCAGCGATGCAGAGCTTCGCATTCTCATTGATGCAGTTGAAGCATCCAGCTTTTTGACCGAAAAAAAGACCAAAGAGCTTGTCTTAAAACTATCTCGTCTTGCTGGCGAGCATAGGGCAGAAAGTTTTAGGAAGAATAGTACATTCAAAAGCACCAAGCATACCAACGAGAGTATTTTTAATGCAGTTGCCACCATTGACCAATGTATCCGTAGCGAAAAAAAGTGTTCCTTCCTATATTTCGATTACGACATAGAGGGCGCAAGACTCTATCGCAAGGAGCGCAAAAGATATGTTGTAAATCCCCTTGCACTTGTTGCAAGAGAGGATAACTACTATCTCATAGCATATGGCGACAAGTATGACAACATCATATCCTACCGTGTGGACCGTATGGACAAGGTTATGCCCGAAAGTGATGGCATTCGCAAGGGCGATTTCCTAAAAGATTTTGACCTTGATAGCTACACCAAGCAAGCATTTTCCATGTTCAAAGGGGAACTTACTGAAGTTTCACTTGAGTGCGATATCTCTGCTGTTGACGGCATAGTTGACAAGTTCTCCGAAAGTGTCAATATGCTCAAGCTCAACGACACAAAGTTTAGGGTAAAAGTCTTTGTGCAAGTAAGCCCCATCTTTTTTGGATGGTGTGCAGCAAGTGGTGGTCGCATCAAGATAACTGCCCCCGAAGAAGTCAAAAAAGCATATTACGAGCATCTATCAAAGTGCTAAAAGCAAAAAGGAGAATTTATGGCTCAACAAACATTAAGCGTAATTGATTACTACAAGCAAAGTCCCGTACCAAAAAAGAAAAAGATTATACTTGCATTCGTGGGTATTCTTGTTGCTGTTGGACTTGTGCTACTATGTGCATCATATGGCATGATTTATGGTATAACCGTAGCAATCAACAAGCCTATGGACTACAAAGAAGCCCTTGCAAACGGACAAGTAGCAACTGGCAACAAAATCCACTTCCTTAACACGGGCAGTAGCGATTGTATTATCCTTGAGTCAAACGGGCACCTTGCAATGATAGATTGCGCTGAAGACACCGACAACCCAAGGAACTTCCCAGAGCTTGAGCTTGAAGGATACGAGCAAAGGGTTATTAAGTATGTTAAGGATAACTTTACGGGTGCTGACGGCAAAGTACACTTTGATTTTATCCTTGGCACACACTCACATTCCGACCACATTGGTGGCTTTGATACACTTCTCCAAGACGAAAGTATCGTAGTTGACAAGGCATATCTCAAGCCATATCATCAAGAAAACATCAAGGAGCAAGAGGTTGTAGAGTGGGATAACCAAGAGGTTTACAACCAAATGGTTGATGCTGTCAACGCAAGGGGCATTGAACTTATCCAAAAAATCCCCACAGAGAGTTTTTATCTTGGCACCTTCAAGCTTCGTTTCCTAAACACCCTTGAGCCCACCGAAAAGGACCTTGGCGAAAACGAAAACGCAGTTGCACTATATGTGGAGGACGGCGACAAAAAGATTTTACTTATGGCAGATGTCAACTATCTTGACGGCGACGAGCAAAAAATCAGCAAGGAAATCGGCAAGGTTGACCTTATCAAGGTTGGTCATCACGGATATGGCTACTCAACAGGCACAACATTCCTTACACGCACCCAACCAAAGATTGCAATACTCACAAACTGTCGCGAAAGCGCAACCATAACCGTAAGAATGCGCCTAACCCTAAACAGCCGTTCATCACAATATGGTACTGGCAATTATAATGGTATCATTGCAGTAATCGGTGATGAAATCAAACTTTACAACAACATTCACTAAAAGGTTAGATATGAAGATTTTATTTGTATGTAGCTCCAATGTGTGCAGAAGCCCATATTGCGAGTACCACTTCAAAAGGCTGATGGAAGCTGACGAAAGACTCCGTGCAATTGTAAGTGATTGCAAGTCCGGAGCAGTTTTCAACAGGTCCAAAAAGATACACGCAAAGGCAAAGAAGGCACTTCTTGCTGATGGCTTTGACGAGCAATATATTGATGCTCACAAGCCCCAATTTATCAAAGATAATTTAAGCTTATTTCAATCAAGCGACCTTATAATTGGTATGACAAGGTGGCACAAGTGGTGCTTACCCAAGGAGATACAATCAAAGTATATTGATTTGAGCGTTGCAGCAGGGGATAGTTACAAAGCCATACCCGACCCTTTTCTTGCACCCAACCAAGCAAGCTACAACAAAGTAATGCGTGTCGTAAAGGGTTATGTTGAAAGAATGGCTGACAAGATGATAAAGGACGGAGTTTATGGAAAATAAAGTTAAGTATGAGCTCACTCCCATTGAGGAAGAAAGTGTCGTTGAAGAAAAGGTCGTCAAGGCAAGCATAGAGCTTGTTGACGATGGCACTTCTCAAACCGCGCCACAAGAAGTTGAAAGCAAAAAAGAGAATGCTAAAAAGCAAGTATTTGATGAAATCAACAAGGGTGTTTCAAGTGGTAACATCAAGGCTTCTGACAAAGAAAAACCCCTTACAATGGGATATGTATATGGTGGAATATTTATTGCTTTAGGTATCGGTGCATTGCTAATTGGGTTCCTACTTGAGGGATACAAGATGCCAGGTATCATTTGTGCAGTTCTTGCCTTCCTTGCAAGTTACGCAATGCTAAAGCATGTTTTTGATGCAAGGAAAATCAAGGCACTCCTTGACTCTGGCGAGTGCAAAACCATCGATGAGCTTATGCTCAAGCTCAAGCGCAAAAACAAATATGAGTTCATGCGCGATTTGGGTGGCATGATTAAAGCTGGTTACATTGCTGGATATGAAGTAATCGAAGGCAATGAAATCAAAAAAGTAAGTGATAAGTAAAAGCACTTTTGTGCTTTTATTTTTTATTAATTGCAGTAAAAAAATAGAAAAATAAATTATTTTTATTATAAAAAAGCTATTACTTTATTTTTCATTTGTGATACCATATGGTATCAATTAAATTTGGGTGTAACATGCAAAAATAGTTTTGGAACAAAAAGAATATCATAGTAACTGTTGTGGTTTCGCTTGTCGTAATCGCACTTGTTGTTGCAATAGTATTGATTTCTATTGATAACAAAGAGGTAAAAACTGCCGAAGCAACCGTTACGCGTGGTTCATTGTCCACATCAATCAGCGCAAGTGGTGTGGTCGCAACTGCTGGTATCAATGAGTCCATACCTTTGTTTGTATGTGTAAATAATATCACCGATTTTGAAACTATCACTGACTATACTGCTGATGATTTTAGCTGGAATTATGCTATCATCAATTCTTCCACAGCACCCATAGTATACGAAGTTACCTATGTCAACAAGGACCTACAAAATGTAAAGACCATCTTCAACACAACTGACGACAATGTTGTCATTATGGAAGTTATGCCTTACTATCTTGATTGGTCCAAGCTTGAAGATGCCAAGGATAATGCTATCTTGGAAGGCAAGTTGAGTGAAGGTTCAACAACCTCCGATTTCCTTTTCATGCTCCTACTTACAGAAAAGGACAATCCACTTTACATACCAAGTGAGTATCTCAAGATATCAACTGACGAAAGTGAAAAGGTTACTATCGACACCGATTATCTTGTAAGCATCATCGAAAAGGTTGCATCCACCGAGGAAATGACATCTTTGGAGTATAGTATTTCCAACCTTAAACTCAAGGAAGGAGATACAATTACTATTGACCAAAATGTATTCAAGCTAACCTTGTCACAACTTTATACCAGCTTTACTGTCACAGAGTATGATGTTGCAGACATTGATTCCAAGCTCCGTGGTGGACAAAAGGTATACGCAGGTGTAACCGTCAATGCACTTGGTGGAAGAAAGGTTATTGCCGAAATTCAAGAAATAATCAAGGGTACTTATAGTTCAGGTATTGCCTACTATGCAGTCAAGGCAAAGATAGTTTTTGGCATGGAAGCCACCCTTGACCTCAACGACAAAGACAATCTTCGCTCAAGCGCAGCGCAAGTAGCTTTGTCCAAAGGACACAAAACTCTGACCTACGCAGATTTTAGTTACTACGACGAAAACCTCACCCCCGTAGCCGTCGAAGCGCTTGGTATTGATATCACCGATATGGTAACGCGTGATGAAGTTTTGGAAAACTATTCTGTAGCAATCAGGGTACAAAAGACTGCAGTTATCGACAAGCTCATAGTTCCCACAAAGTGTATCTTCTATGATGATGCCAAGACACCATATGTACTTGTTGTGCGCGACAACAAGCAAATTAGGGTATATGTCAAGGTATTGCTTTCAACAGGCTCGGAAGCAGCAGTTGAAATCAAAGATGCAAAGCAAGAGGGCGCATTGGTTGATGGCGACATCGTCATTTATCAAGCAGACTCTTCACTTATCAGTTCAATTTTAGGATAGCATATGTTTAACTCACGCAAACTTATCCTTTCTATGAAAGGCATAAACAAATCCTATCCTATGGGAGAAGATGAGCTTCAAGTCCTTTTTGATGTAAACTTTGAAGTTTACCAAAAGGAATTTGTTGCTGTCCTTGGACCGTCAGGCAGTGGTAAATCGACTCTTATGAATATCATAGGATGTCTTGACACAGCCACAAGTGGCTCTTATATCCTAAACGGGCAGGATATAAGCAAACTCAAGGACAAGGAGTTGGCAACGGTAAGAAACCATGACATAGGTTTTGTGTTCCAAAACTTCCAGCTACTTGGTAGAATGAGTGCTTTGGATAATGTAATCTTGCCATTGATTTACGCACGAGTTTCGTCTAAAGAAAGGAAGAATCGCGCAATGATGCTTCTCAACAAAGTAGGTTTAGGCGACAAGATGCAAAACAACCCCAAGCAACTTTCTGGTGGACAACAGCAACGCGTTGCCATTGCTCGCGCAATGGTAACCAATCCATCAATAATCCTTGCCGACGAGCCAACTGGCGCACTTGACCAAGCAACTGGCGCTCAAATTATGGAGCTATTCAAGGAGCTCAACCGAGAAGGCAAGACCATCATCATGATAACCCACGACCCCAAGATTGCCCGTCAAGCACAACGCATTGTGCATATTTTGGATGGTAGAATTTACTCCCAAGAGGAGTATGAAATTCTCTACAACGAAGAAGGGGTAAAACGCGAAGAAATCCAAGAAGAACCCACAATCCGTGAGCGCAGAAGAAGGAGGCTGTCAAATGTTTAAGGACATAATCAAGATGAGCTTCAAAAACCTTCTTATGAACAAAATGCGTACCTTCCTTACCACGCTTGGTATTATAATAGGTATAACATCAATCATTGCGCTCATAACCATAGGACAGGGGGTAACGAGTTCGGTTATCGACCAGCTCAGTGGACTTGGTGGCAACCGTGTCACCATCGAGATAACCAACACTCAAGTCAAAAAGGGCTTTACTGATGCAGAAATGGAGTCTTTTTTGGAAATTGAAGGAGTTGACGGAGTTTCTCCAACGGTAAGAAAGAACTTGGTTTATACCCTTGTTCCAGGCGAAACCAACTCCAATCGTAACTATGTATACACATCAGCAACACGAGTTATGGGTGTCAACAACTACTATTTTGAGCTTGTCGCAAACGACACTATCAAAGCTGGTCGCTCCATAACCGATGCTGACATCAAAAATGCCACCCATGTTTGCGTGCTTGGTCATGGCATTTGGAAGAATTTGTATGGTAACTATAATCCTATTGGCGAAACCATAAAGATTTACAATATGGACTTTACCATTGTTGGCATTATGAATGAGCTTGTAGGATTGGATACAGCAGGTAACTATTCCCTTATCGTACCATATACAACTGCAATGCGCGACCTTCAAATGGGACTTGTCAAAACCTTTGATGCCGTGGTGAGCGATAGCTCTGATATGGGCATTGTTGTATCACAAATGGACGATAGATGTGCAGAAATCGTAGGCTCAACCAAGGGATATAGCGTATTCAATCAACAGGAAGTTATGGATATCGTTGTAACGATAACCGACCTTATTTTAGGTATGCTTGGTGGTATTGCAGCAATAGCATTGCTTGTTGGTGGTATCGGTATCATGAATATGATGCTTGTATCCGTAACAGAGCGCACAATGGAAATAGGTTTAAGAAAGGCACTTGGAGCAAAGCCTTCAACCATACTCATTCAATTCCTTGTAGAAGCAGTAATCATAAGTGTGCTTGGTGGAATTTTAGGCGTTGCACTTGGTGCAGCAATAGCCTATGTAGCATCCATTTTGATAGGATATACATTCACATTCCAAGCAACCACCGTTCTTCTTGCCGTAGGATTCTCTGTAACTGTCGGCTTGATATTCGGTATACTCCCAGCGCGCAAGGCTGCAAAGCTCAATCCTATTGATGCGCTTCGCGCTCAATAAACGCGATATTTGGAGATTGCTATTTGTTTGTAGCACCCAATTAGTTGTGTTTATATAGGACGATTTTCGCGCTATATCACAAAACAATAAGGAAAAATTATGGAATATAACAATCAAACTAAAATTGCAATCTTAATTGATGCAGAAAATATATCTTACAAAAACACCCAACAAATCATCGATACAATGGAGAAAAAGGGCAAAATACTTGTCAAAATGGTGGTTGCAGACTGGACAAAAATTACTGGTGCGCAAACCAAAACCAATGGCAAGTTTGTCTATCGTGCAAAGCAAATTGAGGGCTGGCGCGCAGAAGCAAGTCGCCACTCCATGACTGCTATACAGCAATTCAGCTATGTATCTGGCAAGAACACATCTGACATAGCTCTCACCATTCAAGCAATGAAGATCCTATATGAAAAGTCATATATCAACTGCTTCTGCTTGGTTTCAAACGACTCCGACTTTACTCGCCTTGCTCAAGAGTTAAGAGAGCAAAACAAGGAAGTAATCGGTATGGGAGAGAGGAACTCTGCTATACAAGAGTTTGTCAACGCTTTTTCGGAATTCATCTATCTTGGCGAAAGTATAGATGACGACAAGGAAGATGTAGGACAAGAGGAAGTTAAGGAAGAAAAGGCATCTGAAACAAAGCAACAAGAAGCCCAAACACAGCAAAAGACTTCAAAGAACAAAAAGAAAAAGTCCAAGAAAAAGGCACAAGTAGAAGAGTGCTTCTTGGGTGCAGAAAAGCTCAAAGCTCTCAAGAACATCATCGAAAACGACATTGAGTCCAGCGAAGAGTCTGTTGCATATTATAGTAGTATCGCAAATCGCATGAAGCGTCAATTTGCCGACTTTATCCCCGAAAACTACGACTGCAAAAAGACATCACAGCTTATTGCCAAGATACTCCCATATTTACCAGAGTATATTGAGCATCGCGAGCCAATACCAAACAATGAGCATGGGTTTTTGTTGATGCTCAAACGCAAGTAAAACGCGTTATTTTGGTTACCTGCATAGCAAAGCCAAAAATGCCACTCGGTCATGTGCGCCAAGTACACTCCCTTCGCGTCCTTCTTAACTTTGCGTCGCATCTCATCCAAACAAACGCGTTTTAGAAAAAGCATCATTCTTTAGCGACTACTTAACAAAATGCAAAAAATTGTAGTTTGGAACTATGACCATAGAAGAAACATTGCAAAAACTCAATCAATCTCAATTCCGTAGTAAATTTCACTTGAACACAAAGGATAAAGATTATATAGCTTCAAAAGGTATGGATACCATTAGAAGTCACGCAGTTGAGTTTGTAAAGAGTAGGCTTGCGCCAAGTCATATACCTAATGATGGCAAGCAAACACCAACAAAGGGGCACCCCATATTCAAAGCCCAGCATGCTTGCGCTTGTTGTTGTAGGGGATGTATTGAAAAGTGGTATCATATTCCAAAGACAACTGAACTTACATTACTTCAGCAAGAGAAGATAGTCAATCTTTTGATGGCTTGGATAGAAATGGAACTAAACAAGTAATCTAATCTGGAACTAAAAAAGCACTCGTTTGAGTGCTTTTATTTTTTATAGTTTTGCAAGTGCGTTTTCGATTTCTTCGTCGCTTGGTGCGTAGTCGACCATTTCGCCGTCATTGAAGCGTTTGTAAGCAAACAAATCAAAGTAGCCTGTGCCGGTTAGACCAAAGAGAATGACCTTCTTTTCGCCACTTTCTTTGCACTTTAGAGCTTCGTCGATTGCAACTCTTATTGCGTGGCTTGATTCGGGAGCTGGCAAAATACCTTCGGTCTTTGCAAACAAGGTTGCTGCTTCAAATACCTTGGTTTGTGATACTGATGTTGCTTCCATATAGCCTTTGTCGTAAAGTGCGCTGATAACGGTGTTCATGCCGTGATAACGGAGTCCACCTGCGTGAGTTAATGCTGGGATATAATCGTGTCCCAAGGTGTACATCTTCATGAGAGGAGTTATCTTACCGGTGTCGCCAAAGTCATATACATACTTACCACGGGTAAGTGAAGGGCAGGTTTCGGGTTCAACAGCTATGAAGCGATAGTCGGCTTCGCCTCTCAACTTTTCGCCCATGAATGGAGCAATAAGTCCACCAAGGTTGGAGCCACCACCAGCGCAACCAATGATAATGTCGGGCTTAACACCATATTTTTCAAGTGCAACTTTACTTTCAAGACCGATGACTGATTGGTGCAAAAGTACATGGTTGAGTACGCTACCAAGACCGTATCTGCAGTTTTCGGTAGAAGTTGCCTTTTCGACAGCTTCGGAGATAGCACAACCGAGAGAGCCACCAGTACCGGGATGTTTTTCAAGTATCTTTCTGCCAACTTCGGTAGTTTCGGATGGAGAAGGGATAACATTTGCGCCATATGTACGCATAACTTCGCGTCTAAAGGGCTTTTGTTCTGCTGAAACCTTAACCATATATACGGTTAGGTCCAAACCGTAGAAAGCTGATGCCATTGATAGTGCAGTACCCCATTGACCAGCACCGGTTTCGGTGGTGAGAGATTTGATACCTTCTTGTTTTGCGTAGTATGCTTGAGCAACAGCGCTGTTTAGTTTATGAGAGCCAGAGGTGTTGTTACCTTCATGCTTATAATAGATTTCTGCTGGTGTGCCAAGAGCCTTTTCCAACCAGTAAGCGCGTACCAATGGAGAAGGACGATACATCTTGTAGAATTCTCTAACTTCGTCTGGGATAGCAATATATCTATCGGTTTCGTTTAGTTCTTGCTCAACACAGCCCTTGCAGAAGATAGCTTCAAGTTCTTCCTTGGTGCAAGGTTTACGAGTTTCAGGGTTGAGTAGTGGGGGTAGAGGATCCATATCAGCACGGAGATTGTACCATGCCTTTGGCATCTCATCTTCAGATAAATATATTTTTGTGGGAATGGGTTGCTTCAACATAGTTTTACCTCCTTGTAGATTTAATATTTTTAGATAATACCAAAACTTTAGTCTTTTGTCAATTGAGTCGCTTATATAAATAAATTATTATTGAAATAATTTAATATTTGTTGTATAATAGCGCTATGGAAAAGAAAGACTATTTACATTTATTTGAAAAAGAGTTGTTTGAAAGTTGTATTCCTTTCTGGCTTAAAAACGGATATGATACCGTAAATGGCGGTATGTACACAAGCCTTGATAGGGAAGGAAAAATCTATTCAACAGACAAGAGCGTATGGATGCAAGGTAGAGCAGGTTATATGTTCTCACGCATGGCAAACGCATTTGGCATGCAAGAGTTGCTACCAGTAGCAAAGTCCTGTATTGACTTTTTGAACGCACATTGTATTGATAGTGATGGCAGAATGTTCTTTACGGTAACAGCTGACGGCAAGCCACTACGCAAGAGAAGATATATGTTCTCCGAAACATTCTACATCATCGCATGTGCAGAGTATTTTAAGGCAACAGGCGACAAGGAGTGCTTGGCAAATGCAAGAAAGTACTATGATTTCTGCTTGAATATGTATCGTAATCCCGAAAGTGACCCATACAAAATCACACCAAAGAATGTGCCTGGCACTCGTGATATGAAGGCACTCAACCTTCCTATGATACTTCTCAATGTAACATGTGTACTTCGTGATTGTGACAAGGAAAAGGTAGAGTATTATAATGCTGTTGCAAAAGAACTTGTAGCTGACATCAAGGCATTCAATGTTAGTGGCACAGGCTTTATGCTGGAAGGACTTGGCATCAATGGCGAATACTTCAACGAAAGTGCTGGCGCAAGAGTTGTCAACCCAGGACACTCCATCGAGCTCAGCTGGTTCCTATTGGACCAAGCTATCTATGAAGATGATGGAGAGCTCAAAGCATTTGCACAAAAGGTATTTGACACAGCATTTGACTTTGGTTGGGACGAACGCTATGGTGGCATACTTTACTTCAAGGATTTGGAAGGACACCCAGTTGAAGCATATGAGCATGATATGAAACTCTGGTGGCCTCACAACGAAGCTATCATTGCTTCACTAAAGCTATATAAAGAAACTGGCAACCAAAAATATTATGATATTTTCAAGCGTGTGGTTGACTATGCATGGAAGCATTTTAGTGATTTCAAGTATGGCGAGTGGTATGGCTATCTCCGTCGTGACGGACTACCCACCGAGCCACCATGCAAGGGACACACTTACAAGGGACCATTCCATGTTTTGAGAATGTTGACCATTGTAATTGAGATGTTGAGGGAGATGGCATAATATGAAATATCGCCAAGCTGGTAGCACCATTTTCTTGAGACTTGAAAGAGGCGAAGAACTTGTAGCGTCCCTAAAAGAGATTATGAACAAGTCTATCGTAAATGGTAGCGCAAAGGTATCTGGTATAGGTGCAACCGACAATGTCACCATTGGTGTATTCAATCCTAAAACAAAGGTTTACACCAAAAAGAATATCAGGGAGGATATGGAGATATTGTCAATATCAGGCAACCTAACCAAACAAAATGGCGAACCATATGTTCATATACATGGTAGTTTTGCTTCTCTTGACAATGTTTATGGTGGGCACATCAACGAGCTATACATCAGCGCAACAGCAGAAATAGTCATAGATATTTATCAAACTATGATAGACAGATTTTTTGATGAGGAGACAGGCTTAAACCTATTAGAACTATGAAGGTATTTGTATTACTCGGCAACCGAATGAAAGACGATGGTACTTTGTCCGACCTTATGAAATTGAGATTGGAGCTTGCTGTAAAGTATTATAACGAATGTAAGCCCGATTATATCATCGTATCAGGTGGCATCGCAAACCCTATTGCGGGGGTGGCAGAAGCAGACAAGATGGAAGAGTACCTATTGGCTCATGGCGTGCCAAGTGAAGTGATCATCAAGGAAGATAAGTCACTCACCACCAAGCAAAACGCAGAGTTTTCCTGCCCCAAGGCAAAGGAGCTCAACGCAGATACATTGGTATTATGCACATCAAAAGAGCATATGAATAGGTGGTATCTCAATCCCGTCAAGCTCTTCAAGAGATATCTCAAGAAATATAATGCAACAGATATCAAGCTTGAGACCTATACTAACGACTAAAAAAATCAAAAAAATGAATAATTAGCTCTTGAAATATCTTATAAGATATGATAAACTAATCATATATTTGTGTAAGAGGTGTGATATGGCAAACTACAAAGCTCCAGAACATAATTCATTGGATGGTCAAATCATAGAGTACGGTGGCAAAAAATACCGTCTTTCATCTAATCAAGCATTCAGTTGCCCCATTCAAATGCCCATTCCAAAATTCCAACTTAACCCAACAATGAGTTTTACTGCTGACGAAAATGGTGGTCTACAACTCAAGATTAAACCCAATCCCCAAGCAACCGGTTTTGATTATTCAAGCTGGGGCAAAAAGAAATAGTCTAAAAATAAGAGAGCTTGATGCTCTCTTTTTGATTGCTTCAAAAAGTAAAGCCACCCCAAAAGGTGGCTTCTTTTATTTTAGATTTTACCACTAAAGTCGCAGTCGGTTGTGATGTAGTCAACACCAAGGAACATAAAGTGGCGTACAACTGCAAGACTGTTGATGGTCCAAAGGTTTACTTCGTGTCCCATCTTGTGTGCCTTACGGATGAGGTATCCTGGGCAGAAGATGTACATTAGGTCGATGTCGTAGCCCTTCTTTAAGAAGGCTCTACCACTTGCTGGATATCTTCCGAGTACTTGCATACGGATTTTTTTGTTTATGGAC
>JAFXIB010000107.1 GCA_017533505.1 Clostridia bacterium
ATTTAGATGAGATACGAGCAAATAATAACACCCCGAAGGGTTGCTGTACTTTGATGTACTGCGCCTGACGGGGTGTTGTTACTTTGTGAAGTAGGTCGCTAAAGAATCGCGTTTTATTATTCGATAGAAATCAACACCGCATTCTTCATCTCAATTTTTGGGTCTGTGTTTGCGTTATATTGGTAGTTTACAACGATACCATACAAAGTGATTGTATCCCCTATTGCAAACTTATCGGTCATTTGGTCGTACCTGTTACCACTTTCATCGTATACACCATAGATATAGAGTTGGTTGCCATCTGCGTCTTCAATGGTAGTATTGCCGTAAGTTTCTTGTGGGGCAGCTACTACTTTGCCAGTTACCAAATACTTTTCAGTACTATCGACATTAACACCAAGATTTGTTGCGATTGTATAGATTTCAGGGATGGTTCTTCTGTCGTCAAGGTTACCTTCAAGTGCGTAGTTTGCAACAAGATCTCTTGCGTAAATCTTTTCGCCAAGGCAAGCTATTGCTGTCAACCCATTTTGTGCATAATCAACTGAATACTTATCGGTGATGATATAGTAAGTGTTTTCGTCAACGATACTATCCTTAACTGATAGACCATAATCTCCGTATGCAATATAGTAATTGGGGTTAGTTGATTCAATAAATTGTGACTTGAGCTTTGCGCCACTAATTGAGCATAGATATACTTCGTTGTCAAATGGAAGTACGCTCAATAGGTCATAGTATCTCAAAGTACCTTGGGCAAACATCTTTGGATCTCTTGCCGAAATGTATCCACCACCGAGTACGATATTATATTCTTCACCCCACTTGTCAAGACCGTTGATGAGATAGAGAGAAGCAACAAGGTTCTTGATGTATTCTTGGTCGCGAACGCTTGAGTTGTAGCCTACTTCTCTTGCGCCGACTGCAACTTCTTCGGCATACTTTTCCATGAGTTCATCAACTACTTCGTGGTCTTCAAGGTCAGCAAACTCTGCGTGTTCTACAACTTCTGCAACATTAATAGTGATATCGTCAGTTACATAGTTGAGCTTGAGCTCTACATGAGAGATACCATTGTCATATCCACCATTTTGTAGGTGACGTACACCATAAGTATCTGTTCTAACATAGCTATTGTGAGTATGTCCTTCAAATACAAGGTCAATATATCCATCAGATAGTGACTCATCATAGTAAGGAGCATCGCTACCATATCCATCGTGTAGTGAGTAAACGATAAGCTCACATCCTTGAGCGCGTAGGCTGTCTGCCTCTGCTTTAACAAGAGCAGTAAGGTCGTCGCCAACTTTGAACTCAAGACCAGCTACCAAGCTTGATGAAATGGATGAATAGCAATCACCTATTGCACCAATAACACCAACTTTGATGCCATTTCTTTCCACTATTACTGATGGCTCGCAGTATGATGCGCGCTCGCCTGTGGTAGTATCATAAATATTGATTGCAAGAATGGGGAAATCAGCAATATTAGCATTATTAATGATTGCTTGAGCGCCCCAGTCAAACTCATGGTTACCAAGTGTCATGGATACAAAATCCATTTCATTCATCCAGTCTGTTATGATTTGACCTTTTGTAAAATAGGATTCAGAAGAACCTTGCCACATATCGCCAGATGAAAGCACTATGGTTGCACTATTCTCTGCATATGAGTTTTGTAAGAAAGTACTCAATTCGTCAACACCAACGGTATCGTTTTTAACATCGTCAAACTTGCCGTGTAAGTCGTTGAGTGCAAAGAAATCAAATACTACTGCAACAGACTCTTGACAACTATCACACTTATCGTCTTTGTTAGCGTCAGTGTGAGTGCAAGATACTACTTCATTCTTTTTGTATTGTGCCGTTACAGTTAGATTTGTTGTAACTTGATTGAAAGGAATATCCCAACCAATGAAGGTATAACCATCTCTTATTGGATTTGCAGGTGCTACTGCTGTGCCACCACTTACGACGGTGTCAACCTTTAGTTCTGTACCATCATAGTCAACAAAGGTTACAGTATATGATGTGGGGCTTGGTGGAGTATCTTCGCCACCAATCTCTATACCGACATAACCAGCATCAATCTTTGTGCCATTTGAAAGCACTATCCAAAGATGTAGATTTTCATCAACATATGCGTTTACGACACTGACACCAGCTTCGCCTTGCTCACCTTGAGGACCTTGTTCGCCTTGCTCGCCTTGGGGACCTTGTACACCTTGCTCGCCTTGTGGGCCTTGAATTCCTTGCTCGCCCTGTGGACCTTGTACACCTTGTTCGCCTTGTGGGCCTTGAATTCCTTGCTCGCCCTTTAGGGACTCAATCCACTCTTCTTCGGTACCTGTATATTCTGGATGATACTTTATATAGATTTCATATGCAGATAGCCCATCATCACCCTCTGCGCCATTTACTGCACTAACACCAGTATCTTCGCCGTCAATATGCCAGTTGCCGTCTTTAATTGTGATTATAGGAGCTTGTCCGTCATTTCCCTTTGGCCCTTGAATGCCTTGAGAGCCATCATCACCGTTGGTTACTGTAAAGGTTGAAGTTGTTCCATCATCATAAGTAATGGTATATGTATCTACCTTTCCAACAGTTGCCGTCTTTTCGATTGAGGCAATGCCTAAACCTTTCTCTCCCTCTGGCCCTTCTGGTCCAGCTGGTCCTTCTGGTCCTTGCACACCTTGTATGCCTTGGTCACCCTTTTCGCCTTGAGGTCCTTGTGCGCCCTGTATACCTTGTTCACCTTGTATACCCTGCTCACCCTGTGGACCTTGCTCGCCACAAGCAACAAGTGCACTGAAAGTAAGTATTGCCATAAGTAGCAATACTACTATGCTTATTAGTCTTTTTTTCATTGCTTTTACCTCCGATAAAAAACCTTAACTTTAGTTACACCTTAAAATTAAAATACCACGAATAGGATAATCCGTCAACCCTTAGTGAAGAAGTAAAGCTTATTTTAAGGATTCCATCAAAATACTTTTGCTCTTAAAAACGCGTTAGTTTGGATGCAAG
Organism: Clostridia bacterium; assembly: GCA_017533505.1. Lineage (GTDB taxonomy): Bacteria > Bacillota > Clostridia > Christensenellales > DTU072 > Stercoripulliclostridium_A. The sequence goes on from JAFXIB010000107.1 coordinate 3,031, forward strand.
CCGACGGAAAATATAAAAACCCATTAGGGTTGCTGTAGTAAACCTACTGCGCCCCATACAAGCAAGCTTGCAGGTAAGAGGTAATAGTGAATAGTGAAGAAGTAAGGTTTGTTTTAGATATTGCTCAAAAAATTGCTTTAGTGTTAAAAACGCGATTATTTAGATGAAAGACGAAGGAAAAGAAAAAACCCGAGGGGTTGCTGTAGTAAACCTACTGCGCCCCGACGGGTTTTCTTATTTTTCAAAGTATTTCGCTAAAGAATCGCGTTTTATTTGCAGGAGATAGAAGCCAAACGATAGGTAATATTATTTTCTACTATCTTAACTGGGAAATGTGTTGAATATTTACCAGTTGAGCCTTCGCCCCAAACTTTGAGACCATTGTCGCCTTCAACAGAATAGGTTACATAGATGGGGGTGCCAACAGGTGCGTTTGCGCGTTGAACGGAAAGTTCTACGCACTTGATAGCTGTTGCCATAGTTTGCTCAACACCATTTGAGAAAATGGTAACGCCATTTACTGGAGCGCCTGCTACCAAATGGGTGGTACCGTTGTAGGTTACGGAGTCATTTGATGTAGCAATTGATAGTTCGGTCTTTTCGCCAGCTTGCATATCGAATACTGTGTAGCTACCGGAGTAGTTGTTCTCAAGTGTATATGAGCGAAGCACGGTGTAGAGAAGCTCATTGTCTACAAAGCCTTGCTTGATTTTGATTTTATTTTCTTCGCCACCATTGATGGAGTAGTGATAGCGCTTTCCATCATAACGACCCTTTGAAGTAAACTCTGTGCCGTTGGAAACTATCTTCTTTGCGCTTGCAAGGGTGGTGAAGCCATCAAGGATGCTTTCAGATGCCATGGAAGTTTTGCCATCAATATAGGTTGCAGCCATAGTAACTCTTGTACCCTTTACGGTAGAAGCAGATACATTGTGGCTTTCGCCTGTCATATTTAGGGTTTGATTGCCAGAGCCAAGTCTTTCGGTCTTTACGACAAGGCCACCAACAAGGGTATCACCATCATAAATTTCATAGCTCAAAACTTCTTCATTTGCCCATTTTAGGCCAGGAAGATCAACATCGTTGTTACAAGCTACCAAGCTGAGGGCTGCGCCTGTTGCCAAAGCCAAAACAAGCATTACTATCAAAAACTTACGCATTACTTAAGTTACCTTCTTTTCAATAATACAAGTATTATATAGTATTTACTTTGTTTAGTCAACAATATTTATCTTCCTCTAGCACACTAAACAATCAATTCTCCTTGATTTTCGTCTTGAATTACGCGCATTACCTTGATTTCTTCAAGGGTGACGATGTCATAGTATAGATAGTAAAAAGCTCCATTATATCGCCCTGCTATCTCATAAACACTTTGCTCGGTGTTCCACTCGGTTGGGATAACAGCCATGCGTTTTGCTACAATCTCAAAGCCTTCTTTCAAAGAAATTTCGTCAGCATTTCCCCTTTCAGTTATGGGCGCTCTATCCACATGATTGTACAAATAATTTTGCGCCTCTATGCCAATAACACGAGCATCAACAAGGCTGACTTTTGCCTTGATTAGGTCTGGATAGTAAATAACGCTATCTTTCACATAAGCAAAGTTTATATATGCCATATCTCCATTTACGGATACCCAAACAGCTTCCATATCGCTATAACCCAAAATGTTCAAAAAGTCCTTTGTGGAAGTCATAACCTGCTCCTTGGTGTAGTTTATTTCGCCATCATCACTTTCGAGAGCAAGCTCTACAATATATCCTCCCACCTTGCTCACTTCCACCGAGCCCTCTCCTATGCTAAAGAGATAACTTGGTATCGCACCACTTACTTCGCCCTCGTCTGTCGTGGTGCCGTAAAGTGCTTCCACTCTCTCCTTTGCAGTAGCTCTATCAACCTCTTGTTTGCCACCCAAAAACTTTGCTTCTCTGTCAAGTAGCCCATCAGAAAATGGTCCATCATATATCATCTCCGGATAGTCTACAGTTGTCATATCAAAGGCATCGTATACTCCTTGTAGGGTATCAATCCCTTCTTGAAGAGTACTGTACAAACTGCCCCCAAGTGCCACCTTGTCCCCAGCTTCTGCAAATGCCTTTTCCAGCGCTGTTACCACTTCGGTTAGTTTGAGAAGCTTGGTGTTTTCTTCCGTGGTTATGCTTTCATCTGGCAATTTTTTGCTCAAATAACTACTAAACCCACCAAGTTGATTGACAAATTTCATCAGCTTTGTGCTGTCAAACTCTTCGTTGTTCAGTCGCGCCAAGCTGACACTCATAACTTCACAATTGGTGTATACTTCTTGTAGCAAATCTTTTTTGGTCTTATTGTAGTTTGACACTTGCACCTTCATCAGTTTGTTTTCGGTGTCTCCAAGCCCATCAAGGGTGGCGTAGTAAGCGCTATCATATATGGCGCCCATTTCGGTATTGAAGGTTTTTACTTTGTGCGCAAGCACTCCAAGTGCAACACCAAGCCCAGCAACCAATACCACACAAACTACAATTGCTATGATTTTCAGGTTTGTATTTCTATCCATATTACCCCCTTATAAGCAGAATACATGCGAGCCAATGGAGAGATGAATTTCCTTTTGGCGTATCCAGTTGCTTGTTGCTGTTTTAGGATTATAGTAGTAAAGACAACCATAGGTTGGGTCCCATCCGTTGATGGCATCTTGCGCAGCCTTCCTGGCTGTATCGTTTGGAGAAAGATTAATTTGCCCATCGTTTACTGCAGTAAACGCCCATGGCTGATACACCACACCTGAAATGGTATTGGGAAAAGACGAGCTTTTTACTCTGTTTAGTACAACAGCTGCAACTGCTACTTGTCCAAGATAAGGCTCGCCCCTTGCCTCTCCGTAAACCACCCTTGCAAGAAGATTAAGGTCACTTGACGAGTATGATGGATTTGATGTGTTTGAACTTGACGAGCTCAAACTCATGCCTAGAGCCTTTGCTGTTTTTTGACCGACAACTCCGTCAACAGCAAGTCCGTTCACCCTTTGGAAATATCTTACTGCCGTCACCGTCTGCGAGCCATATATTCCGTCAACACTTCCCGTATAGTAGCCCCACTTTTTGAGTTTAGTTTGTAGTGTCCTTACTTGCGTGCCTTTTGAGCCTCTTTTCAGAACTGTTGCAGCTTCTGCTTCGATATAAGTGCCGTCATATGCTCCAAGAGCCAAGATGATTAGTAGTACCATAACGACAAGAAGTATTGGCGCAATGATATATCTTAATATTTTTTCCGTTTTCATTTTCACTCCTTTTTTGATGATTATTATCAACCAAAAGATTTTTACACCTATCAACGAGTATTTTTATCCAAACATTGGACTTGATGTGCCAATGGAGAGTATAATACTATCAACAAAAAGGAGAAGGTTATGAAGATTTTAGAAGATAAAATTCTTGCTCACGGCAGAGTGCTCCCAGGTCATGTACTAAAAGTTGATAGCTTTTTGAACCATCAAATTGATGTTAAGCTTCTCAAAGCTATGGCAGACGAGTTATACAAAGAGTTTGAAGGCGCAGGCGTCAACAAGATTTTGACCGTTGAAGCAAGTGGTATTGCTATTGCAACGATGGTTGCGGATAGATTTGATTGCCCATTGGTATTTGCCAAAAAGCACAAGACCAGCAATGTTGTAGGTGATGTATATAGTGTACCGGTACACTCCTACACCCACAATCGTGACTACAACATAATCGTATCAAAAAATTTTTTAACCAAAGAAGACAAAGTTCTTATCATAGACGATTTTCTTGCAAACGGATGTGCTCTTCGTGGACTAATCAACCTTGTTGAGCAAGCTGGTGGCGAGGTTAAAGGATGTGGCATTGCTATCGAAAAGGGTTTCCAAGAAGGTGGCGCATCACTACGCAAGGACGGATACAAGGTTTGCTCCCTTGCGATTGTCGAAAACATGACCGACAACTCATTGACTTTTAGAAAATAATGAAATACGCACTTGTTTTGAATGCTCCCGAACTTGACATCGCTGTCAAGGAAGACCTAATAATAGCCGCCGATGGTGGCTATCGTCTTGTAGAAAACAAACCTGTGCAAGCAGTAATTGGCGATTTTGATACATTGGGATACATTCCAGACAATGTACAAACGATATCTCATCCCACCGACAAAGACCAAACTGACGGAGAGATATGTCTTGATTACCTCAATAATATCGGTGCAACTGATGTTACTATCTATGGCGCACTTGGTGGCAAGATAGACCATGTGCTTGGCAATCTCAACTTGCTTGCATATGCTCGCAAGCTTGGCATAAAAGCAAAGATACTTACAAGCGACACCGAAGTATATTTTGTTGATGATGTTCTCAAAAACGAGTTCCCAATTGGTGCAACACTTTCCATCATTCCATTCGGTGGTGATGTTAGCTTTACTCACTCATGTGGTCTAAAATATCCACTTGACGGATTGACCATCAAACCACTTTCTTCACTTGGCATTTCCAACCAAGTTACCATAGGTAAAGTGGAAATCGCAGTTAAAAAGGGCTCTGCTTTTGTGATAATTCGCAAAAAAAATTAACAAAAAATAATCAAAAAAGTGGTTGACAAGCCATTTTAATGGTGCTATTATAACCACATCAACTAAATCGTGCTAGGGGTGATAGCGAGCAAGCTATCTGAGATTACACCCTTCGAACTTGACCGAGTTTACACTCGCGTAAGAAAGCCATTTTCCTAGGAAATTTAGCTCAAGTAATCTCTTGAGCTATTATTTTTCTTAAAAGGCTCCTAGCAAAGGAGAAAAAATGTTTACCGATCCCTTTGTAACCCTATCCCTTTTTGATAAGGCAGCCACAATCGCCCTTTATCTAACAATTGGCGTAATTGTCATTTTGGCAGTTGGTCTAATTTTAGTCAAAAAGCTAAAGCCTGACTATATGCGTAAAGCAACCATTATTGCAGGGAGCGCATCAATCGTCTATGTTTTGGCACTTCTTGGCACACTTTTGGGCTTGAAGCTTGATGAGTATATTGCTGATGGATATATTGATTATCTCACCTTTATCCCAGTTGTTGTGCTTGTTGCCCTTATAGTTGGTGTTGCCATTGCTGGCTTTATCCTTGCACTAAAAAAGAAGGAAGCCTTGCCACTATTTACCAAAATATCAGCTGGAGTTATTGGTGTTGGAGTGCTTGCACTAATCATCTCAACCCTTGTGAAAACTTATACTTCAGGAGACTCCATTGATGTTACTGGCGAAGTCTTGATGTATGTCTTTACTGCCCTAATCGTTGCAGTCATTGTTGTATGCGCTCGTTTGTTTGGCAAAAATTATCCTACCACCACAAGGAGCATCGTTTACGCATCCGTAACCATTGCAATGAGCTTTGCTTTGAGCTACATTCGCTTCCTTGAGCTTCCACAAGGTGGCTCCATAACATTTGCTTCACTTCTCCCCTTGATGGTATATACATATATGTTTGGTATCCGTAAAGGTGTTGTTGCGGGCATCATTTATGGCTTTTTACAATTTATCCAAGCACCTTGGTTCTATCATCCCATCCAATTTTTGCTCGACTACCCCATCGCCTTTGGCGCAATAGGCCTCACAGCAATTCTAAAAGAGCAAAATGTACTCAACAAGTATAAGCCAGTTCAATTTGCACTTGGCGCATTGGTTGCAGTAGCACTCCGTTACCTATCTCATGTTATAAGTGGTGTGTTCGTATTTGGTTCTGGCGATCCAAGTTATGGTGCTGTTGCATGGAGCTTCCTATACAACGCATTTACCTTTGCAGACCTTGCAATTTGCTTGATTGCAGGATGTGGACTCTTCGCTTCAAAGACATTCAACAAACTGCTTGATAAAGCCTAATCAAATTATATCTCAAATTAAAGCCACCTTTTAGGGTGGCTTTTTTGATTGATATCATATTATGACAAATGGGCGCAAGCGCGCCCATTTAGTTTATGCTTCGCCACGAAGTCTCTTCATCCAGATGGGGTTGCCATCTTCATCGGATGCTGTGTCGTAGTTTTCACCAGGCATCGTGTTGAATGATTCGTCTTCGGAGTAGTTCATAAGTAGTTGTATTGGATACTTTCCAAGCACACCTGCAAGACCACCAATATCACTTACATCAGCTTCAATGCACTTCCACTCATTTTGGTCGTAATTAAGTGGTATCTTGGATGAGTCATACCATAGTCCAAGCGCGCAGAATGTTAGGTTTACATAGTCCTCGCTACGGACAGAACCGGTTTCTCTATTCTTAACCTTGATGTCGTCATATTCTTCTCTGGCAAGTACCTTTTGGAATATACCATTTACTTCGCTGTTTATGTAGTCAACCAAGCTGTCCATATTTTCAATAGAGCCCTTTTCCAAAAGTGCAAGGTCGATGTCCTTTATCTTTTGCCAGTTGTAAATGTAGTTCTTGCCTTCAATGCTGATGTTCATCATGCTTGCATCAGCTACCTTGCCAAATGGTGGTGTAACCATGATTGCAGGAGCAAGTGAGCTTGCAAAGATACAATTTCTAACTGTCAAAGATGTGTTATCAGCAAAGGTGTTTGGATTTGCATATTGTGGGCTATACATAATTGCAGCTGATACTGTGTTACGGAAAATACAGCCCTCAACAAGCACATTACCACGCTTTACAACGATGGAGTTAAAGGTGTTTTGAATTTGACAGAAACGGAAAGTTACATTGGTTTCTCTTACCTTTGTCTTACCATTTTCGTCATATTCTCTATCGATATCCCAAGTCTTATCAATCCAATTTGTATAGGTGTCATCTTCCCAATATCCATAGTAGTGATAATCGTAGTCTTCCCAGAATTGGTTACCAATACCTGCAATATAGCCACCCTTTTCCTTGAGTTGTGACCAATCACCAGAGTCGGTTGGTGGGGTTGCGCTGTTTAGAACAACATTTTGGAATACGATATCTCCACCAAGAGTTCTGTTCATCTTGAGCAAGAATGAGTCGTTGGCAACTGCCTTAAATCTACCGTCAATCTTAAAGCCATTGCCGTAGATTGATGTCAAAATATATGGCTCCCAATGGTCGGGGTGATAGTAGATATCACTTTGCAATACGACATTTTCTCTTTCCACTTGTTTGCCGTCAACGCAGTTTTCGGGCCTATCATACTCCCAGTACCAACCCTCTTGGAAGTAAGCAAACATCATTGCAAGGTCAAAGCTAATGAGAGATGGGTCAGCTGTAATCTTTTCAAGATTTACGCAATCATCGCCTTCATTGATTTCCCAACCAAGGTTTATGCCGTCAATAACATTGAACACATATCCATCACGAGCAGCATTTGCGCCGTATGAATATTTAGCCATCATATAAATACCAACTTGATGTCCTACTGCTGCATCCTTAAAGGTAATCAAACCATTTTCATCAACAGTTGCATAGTCTTCGTTGGTTGAGTAGTATTCAAATGTAAGGTCAGCTGTACTTGGACGATAGGTTGCAATTTCAAATTGGTAGGTCTTAACATAACCATACATAAAGTCCACGGTAGGACGGGTAACGGTGGAAAGGTCATAACCTTCTGGCAAGTCTGCTACCTTGACAGCAAACTTATTGCCCCAAACACGGGTGCCTTCTACACCCCTTTCGTCCTCGTCGTTGTCAATGGTGATTGCAATGTACTCAAGTGGAATTTTTACAGCAATTTCAATTTGAACACTACCAAAACCACTTGCTGATGCAACAATAGTTGCACCGCCTTCGCCTATGCCATATATTGAGCCATCTTCATCACGAGTGAGTGCTGTTGGGTTACTTACTTCGTAAGTAATATTTATTGGACCAGCCCCTTGATAGTCGTCATTAGCAACCTTTGCTACCAAGCTAAACTCATAGTTTTTGAGGTTTACATAAGCACCCTCTGCCCATTGTGTTGCCATTAGGTAGTCAAGGTTTTCAAAGGTTAGCTCATATACACCCTTTGTAAATTTTACCTTTATATTTTCGGTATTAGCTCCCTTTCTTACCTTTAGGGTTACTTCGCCAGCGCTGTCGCCATTGTAACTCAAGGTTGTGCCATCTACATCGGCATTGCCTATAACTTCAATGATCTCAAAGCCTGCGCTGTATGCATAGTGAGCAAGGTCAACACTATCTGATGCAAATACAAAGTTATCCTTTTTGAGTATCTTACTACTTGCGTTTACGGTTAGGGTGATTTCACTTTCGACATACTCATTTCTTGCTGGCTCAAGTACACTTGCCTTGATGGTAGTTGTACCATTAGAAAGTGCTGTAACTATGCCGTTACCATCAATGGTTGCAACACTTGTATTAGAAGATGACCAGTTTGTCTTCTTTTCTCTTATGGCAGGTGCGGGGAGTACAATCTTTGTAAGTTGTATCTTTTCGCCTACACCCATGCTGATTTCACTTGCATACTCGCTTTCGCCTTGCTTTACAATTTGGATGGAGTATAGCTCGCTACCACTTACATAGAATGTTGCAGTTGCTCTGATAGTAAGATTATTCTTTGACTGACAGAAAATCTTAACTTCGCCAAAGCCCCTACCAGTAAATGTAACATCTCCGTTTGCGTCAACTGATGCGATACCGATATCAGATGACGACCAAATCAGCTCTTTCGCTGCTATTGAGGGATAGGTTACAGCTTCAATACGATATGCGCGATTGATGTAGTCGTTGATTTCAATTTCAATGACATCATCAAGCAAATCACCATCGTGATAAAGGGTAATTTCTTCAATGGTAATATCGGTGGTGGTAGCAATGATGTCGCCACTAACATCGATAGCAAACACAATGATAAGGGGAATACAAATTAACAATCCGATAAGTATCTTTTTCATATTCAACCTCCTATCTTGCTGGTGAAATCTTGGCGTAAGCCTTCTTTAGACCTATGAAGCACCATAGTGCCGAGCACAAGCAGTAAAGGAATGCTACACCAAGCAAAATGCCAAGGGCAAACTCTGCGCCGAAGATATAGCTACCAGCGATAGCCCAAATTCCGCCGCCAAGAGCAAACAACAAACCTACAACCAACGAAATGAACACATTTGGAGAGCCAGATGTCATTTCTCTACCCTCGCCTATTGGGAAGCGAGGCTTAACAAGGTCAATCTTGATTGCCATACAAGTTTCGCCTACTGCAAAGAGCAAGCAGGTTGCGAGCATAACAAGGAATGTAATCACATCGACAAAGCCACCGAGCCAAACTACCAAAGAGCTGAGGATTACGATGGAGCCTGAAACTATCATATAAAGAGTGAACTTTGCAAGGATTTGTACATTATAAGGTACAGGGCTCAACTTTGTCATATAGAAAGTATCCCCTTCGCGTGAAACGGTAGTTGCGGCAAAGCTGACAAGGATTGCCACAAACAGTAGGATAACCATAATACCAAGAGCTGGAGCAATCATAGCACCGATGGTTTGAGCGCCGATAGCGACTGCGAGTCTTGTGCTGAAATATGTCATAACAGGAGCAGACAAGCTCATTGCAAGATATTGGAATGAGTAGTTGAAGCTTCTGAATATTTCCAAGAAATCTTTTTTGAGCAAGGAACCAAAGTGTGGTCTAACTGCATCGTGAGTATACTTTGTAAAGGAAGAGCCTTCAATTTCCAAGTTACGGAGCATAATCTTGAGATAATACTTTTTGACCATAAGGAAATCAACAAGTAGTATTACTGCTGGCACTCCTACTGCGACAGGGATGGCAACAGCAAGGTTTTTGAGCTCCATTAGTTCGGTGATTTGAGCAAAGGGATAGAAGTAATCGCTTGCAACAAAGATTTTACCCATAATGCCATCGCTAAAGAAGGAAACTGCTTTGGTTTGCATAAACTCCATGAGAGATTGCACAGCTACCATATATACAGCAAATAGAACTGCTATGGTAACCGTAGACACAACAAGGGTAAAGATATATTTATCCTTAACCAGCGTCTTTATGCGCATAAAGGGAATAGCAAACAAAATGGATACGCCAAACACAACTGCGTAGCTCAAAATGATGCCGACTGGAATCATGATATAGTAGCTTAAAGTTTGTTTGGTTACTTCGCCATAAACCAACATAAGTGGCAATAGAATGGCAACAAGGTATATAAATGTTATAATGCCTTGAACGAGTACCTTTGCAGTAAAGACATCCATAACCTTAACTGGGAACCTTATGAGAAGCTCATTGTCGCCACTAAAGAACAGACTTTTTACGATACTGCTTATGCCACCGAGAGCCATAACAAAACCTATCAAGCTGACAAACAGCTTTAGGAACAAACTTTCACGGTTGTATACATAGAAGCTCAAGATGATACTTTCGGCGATAGTAACATATAGGTAATATATAAGTGCTATCGCGCCAAGCCCAAACAGAGCCTTGAGTATACCACCGAATGAGTTAAGGCGCACACCGGCAAAGCGAGAGTTTAGCTCCAGCCTTACGAGCGCCCCAACAGCATGTCTTGAGTGGTTATCTTTCATTTTATTTACCCCCTTTAGACATGTGGAATCTTGGTGGGTTAGGCACTTTGTTTGCCTTACGCCTTGATATTATACGGAGTTGCTTTTTTTGTTCAACCTTTTCTTCTTGAGGGGCGGCGGCAAGTGTTTCAGCATTGTCGACTTGCTCTTTTTGAGCCTTTTTAGCTTCCTTTTGAGCCTTTTTAGCAGCTCTCTTTGCCTTCCAACCCTTTAGGGCAGATACAGCCACAACATTTTCTGCTGTGTATGCAAGGAACTTTTCTTCAAGGGTAGCCTTGTTTTCTTCAACATGAAGGTCAATGATTTCGCAGAGCTGTCCTTTGCGAATGATAGCGACTCTATCGCAAAGCTTTGCAACCATATCAATGTTGTGGGAGCTGAAGAACACGGTATTACCTTGCTTGCAATGCTCCTTCATTTCCAAGATGATATCGTTTATAGATTGTGGGTCCAAGCCCATCAAAGGCTCGTCAAGTATCCATAGTTTTGGCTTGTGGATAAGGGCTGCAATGATACAAATCTTTTGCTTCATACCATGGCTGTATCCCTTAATTTGACGGTCAAGCGCAAAGCTAAGACGGAATTTTTCTGCAAATTCCTCTATTCTTTGTTTTCTTTCTTCCTTGTCAACATAGTATAGGTCAGCAACATGGTTGACATATTCTCTACCCGTTAGTTTTTCGTAAACAGAGTGGTTATCTGGCACATATCCCATGCTGAGTTTAGCATTCAAGCTATCGGTTTTGATGTTGTGTCCATCAATTTCAATAGTGCCTGAATCAAAGGGATAAATTCCTGTGATACATTTGATGGTGGTAGATTTACCAGCACCATTCAAACCCAAAAAACCAAACATTTCGCCTGGTTTTACTTCAATACAAAGGTCCTTGACAGCGTACACATCGCTATTAATGTACTTTTTGCAAAGATGATCAATTTTAAGCATTTCCGTTCCTCTTTCATAGTATTGGTGCGCAATGCCCACCATTCTAATTATAATACATACGCGCGTAAAAGTAAATATACTAATTGACATAAAAAAAGACTGCGATGCAGTCTTTTTATCTTTTGTTTCAGTTTTAGCTATTAAGTATGGTGGTTATTGCCTTTTTGATTGCACCTATTGTATCGGATGCAATCATACTTATAACATTGTTGTCGTTTTCCTTTAGGGCAATTTCTCCAGCAATGCCATTTATGAATGCACCAGCGACAGCAACATCAAAGCTACTCTCAACATACCCTGCTATCGCTGTCAAAATACCACTTAACACATCGCCACTACCAGCTGTTGCCATACCGACGGTGCCCGTTTTGTTTAGATATACCGTGTCGCCATTCGTAATTATACTTTGGTGGTCTTTGAGTATGAGTGTTACCTTGTGGCGTTTTGCAAATGCTGTTGCATGCTCAATAGGACTACTTAAAATCTTGGATACATCAAGCCCACTCAATCTACTGAACTCACCTATGTGTGGAGTAAGTATTACATCGGCTTGCTTATTATCCAAAAGGTACAAATGTGAGCTCAATGTATTGAGGGCATCGGCATCCAAAATAAGCTTTATGGGCAAAGAAAGTAGATATTTTAGGTACTCAAAATTATCTCCTTTTTGACCTATCCCCATGCCAAAAGCGATGGCTTTTAGTCCTTTGAAGCTATAACAAAGTCTGTCGCTATCATAGGCAATGTAGCCTTCGTGGTCGGGTAAGCCTAAAAGTGTACTTTCTAATACAAATGGCATAACGCTATTCATAATGCTCTTTGGCACCATCAAGCGACATACCCCAGCGCCAGCACGCATAGTCGCACAAGAAAGGCTCGCAAGTTTAACTGCGCCAGAGTATTCAGGCGAGCCTCCTACGAGCCCAACATATCCAAAAGTGCCCTTGTGGGAATTTTCCTTTCTTTCCCCCAATATGCGCTTAATAAAACGCATATCGGGGATGATTACATTACACATTATTTTTTCTTGCCCTTTGCAACTTTTGCAAGGATAATTGCGATTGCACCAGTTACTACTGCAACGCCAGCAACAACAGCAATTTGTCCTACCATATCAAGGCCCTTGCCACGGATTTCGGAAATCTTGCCGGTTTCCAAATCGTATTCATAACCGATGTAATAGAGCTTTTCGCCGTCATATACGAGTTTACCGAAGGTGGGGTTAGCAAGCATAGGATCGTGTAGGTCATCACCAAATTCAACTGGTACATCTTCGTTGCCAACATAGTTGTAGAACTTGTCGCCAAAAGTTCCAAGAGTGATGTAAAGAACACCATTGCCACTGCCAATTTCTTGCTTGCCGGTGAGTTCATTTTCAACAGCTTCGCCGTTAGCATCAATGTAGAAGCTTTCGGTATAGGTGTGGTCGTGTCCAGCAAGAACCAAGCTTACATTGTTTTCTGCAAAAATCTTGGTGAGTTGCTTTCTCATTTGTACGATTTCGAAGTCTTCGGTGTGTGAGCCAACAGAGTATAGTGACTTGTGCATGATGATTACCTTGTGTTCCTTGTCGGTTGATGCAAGGTCATTGATTAGCCACTCAACTTGAGCTTCACCCATGTTACCCTTTTCGTCATAGTCGTTGGTGTTGAGAACTGTAAAGTGTACACCACTGTAATCAAAGCTATAATATGCACCGGTTGTATCGTCTTGCTCTGGATAGCTCAAACCAAAGTGTAGGAGTAGGTAGTTGTAGCTATCCATGATAGCATCACTATCAATCCATGCATACTCGCTGTTGAGGTCCTCTTCGTCAGGCATTTCATAAGCATGCTCGTCGTGGTTACCATTTGCAACAACAGTTGTAGTATTTGCCCAGTACTTTTGTAGACCACCTTCAAGGTAGTATTCCCATTGTACCCAGTTGCGTGTATTGTCTACAACATCACCACAGTTGATGATAAAGTCATATCCATTTGCGAATACTTCGTTGACATTTGCCATGATTGCTTCTGCACTCAAGTATGGTTTTTGAGCTGAACCTTGGATATCGGTTATGAGTAGAAGCTCAAATGCTTGATTGCCATCTGGAGCTGTTGTAAGGGTATAAACTTCACTCCAGTATCCCTTGCTCTTGTCGCCTACTCTATATGAGTAACGAGTGCCTGGTTTAAGGTCAGTTAGGTTGATTTCGTGTCTGCCTACTTCGATGTGCATTAGAGTTGCAAATATACCAAGGTCGATGTTGGCAGTTGTGGTAACATACTTTTTGTAGTCGCCACTAAGTTCAGTTGCATCCTTTTCGCTGAAGGTATCCCCTTCTACGATTTGAATGTCGGTACCTGTAATAGTCTTATCGGTAAACCAAACGATATTTTTGTCTGTTGTAGGATTTTGACCAAAGGTTACGGTGATTTGAGCAGGAAGTTGTCCCTTTTCTACTGTTGGAGTGGTGTCGATCTTGCCCTCAACATAGTTTGCTGCAAGACGGATGTCGTGCTTGTATACGCGATATCCATCAAAGCTGTTTTCGAGAGCAGCAGTTTCATCAACCTTAAAGCTGTATATGATATTGTGTGCGATTTCGCCAAGGCTGGTATAAAGAGCTTCTGTTACATAGCTTTCAAGAACATGGTCAAGGAAAGCTTCAAGGCCATCGTTACCGAAGTCGATGCCAAGGTCTACGCCCATGCCAGAGAGCAAATCAAGTACGCCAGGAACAAGGTTGTCAAGAACAACTGCA
>JAFXIB010000108.1 GCA_017533505.1 Clostridia bacterium
TAAGGTGACGAGTTACATGCTCCATGCCACCGTTATACCAGTCAACTTGTCCCCAGTACTTATGTGCATCTGGATTTACAACATGGTTGTCATCCTTTGGACTTTGGTAGCGTAGGAAGTACCAGCTTGAGCCTGCCCATTGTGGCATGGTGTCAGTTTCGCGCTTTGCAGGAGCACCACAGATAGGACAAGTGGTGTTAACCCATGCTGTACACTTGGTAAGTGGGCTGGTGCCATCGTCGGTAGGGGTAAAGTCTTCAAGGTCTGGGAGGGTGAGAGGAAGTTCACTTTCTGGAACAGCAACTTGACCACAATATGGGCAGTTGATGATTGGGATAGGTTCGCCCCAGTATCTTTGACGGTTGAATGCCCAGTCCTTCATCTTGTAGTCGGTCTTTGCATGACCAACACCAAGCTCTTCCATTTTTGCTATCATCTTTTGGATAGCTGGCTTTACTTGTAGTCCGTTGATAAAGTCGCTGTTTACCATAACGCCTGCACCTTCTTTTGCACAGTATGGCTCAACTTGAACATCAACATCACTCTTGATAACTTCGATGATAGGAAGGTTATATTTCTTTGCAAAATCCCAGTCACGCTTGTCGTGTGCAGGTACTGCCATGATAGCGCCTGTACCATAATCCATCATAACATAGTCTGCTGTAAAGATTGGAATTTCGGTACCTGTAATTGGGTTTACAGCAACCATACCTTCAACTTTTATACCAGTCTTGTCTTTGTTGACTTGTACACGGTCAAACTCTTTTTTGAGTTTTGCAGCTTCTTGGTATGCGCTAACTTCATCACTATTTAGGATAGCATCTTTGTGGTTACGGAGCAAGGGGTGCTCTGGAGAAACAACAAGGAATGTTGCACCAAAAATGGTGTCAGGACGGGTGGTGTATACAACAAGGGGATATTCGGTTGAACCGAACTTTACCTTGAATGTTACTTCTGCACCTTGTGACTTGCCAATCCAGTTTTGTTGCTCAACCTTTATTCTTTCTGGGAAGTTAACCTTCTCAAGACCAGTCAAAAGGCGTTCTGCGTACTCACGAATCTTTAGGAACCAAACATCCTTTTCCTTTTGTACAACTTCTGCGCCACAACGGTCACAGATGCCTCCTTGGCTTTCTTCGTTAGCAAGAACAACCTTGCACTTTGGACAGAAGTTTACGGTTGTGGTAGCTTTGTATGCCAAACCCTTTTTGAATAGTTGGATAAAAATCCATTGTGTCCACTTGTAGTAGTCAGGTTGGGTGGTATCAATGGTGCGATCCCAGTCAAAGCTGTAGCCAACTTGCTTGAGTTGCTTTTCGAATTGCTTGATGTTCTTGTCGGTAACTATGCGTGGGTGTTGCTTGGTTTGCATTGCATAGTTTTCGGTTGGTAGACCAAATGCATCGTAGCCGATTGGGAACAATACATTGTAACCTTCAAGACGCTTTTTGCGTGCAATAACTTCCATTGATGAAAAAGCTCTGATGTGACCTACATGCAAGCCCGAACCACTTGGATAAGGGAACTCGATAAGTCCATAGAACTTGGGCTTTGAGGTATCTTCGGTTGTTTCAAATACCTTTTCGCCATACCAATAATCTTGCCATTTCTTTTCGACTTTGGAAAAATCGTATTTTTGTGCCATAAGTAACTTCCTATTAAATTTTTTGCCTAAATATTATACAATAACCCATTTGAGTTGGCAAGTATTTACCACGCATTTGGGTCATTATAATTAAAAAGCGCGTGTGTATACGCGTATTCACTAAATCAACACACTTTTTGTATTGATTTTGTGCGCGCACATAGTGTATAATCTTTAATATGGCTAAATTCTTCACCAGTAGAAATGTTATGATTTTGGTTGCAACGATACTTGTTATCGCGCTTTTGGTTGCAACCATTTTGGTGAGCATAAAGCCTAAAACAGATTTTGAGGGAGTCCTTGAGTATCAAGATGTTGTCAAAACCGACTCCGTAATTTATAGCTTGGAAACAGAAAATACCTTCAAAGCTCATGTTAGTAGATTTTTGGAAAATATGCTGGCATCATTCTTTGACACCATGGAGGGGTTTGAAGACACCAATATTTCCATAAAAAACTCATCTGCTATATCCCAGCCTTTGATGGATGTTTTTTCCAAGTCAGCAGTACCATCTGACAAGCTTTTGAATTTTGGCGAGTACCTTGAGAATATGGACTCCGACCAAGCAGTAATAGATATTTGGTTATTCTTCATCAAGTTTGAAGAGCAACCAGATGGCACATACAAGGGCAGATTTGCAACAAGCCTTGAGCTTGCCGAAATGCTAACAGGCAAGATAGACTTTGGCTATGCAATTGCTGACATCGTAAATAATACAGCTCTTACTGCCGAAGAAGTGGGCAGAGTATTTTACGAGCTAATATATCTATTTGGCGACAGCGAGCAACAATCATTGCTTGGTAGTGTTGGTAGGGGTAGCTTTGTAAATCTTTTTGTAGCCACCACCACTATCTACGAAGCATACTTGGAGTTTAGTCTAAAAGGTGGCACTCTTTCAGAAGCTCGTGCGCTTGGCGAGCTTGCCTTCCAATTGGGTGCAGAGCTGGATAGCTTGATTGATGAGGTAGGCGTTGGCACCATTCTTGGTGCATTGTATCTCAATGCAAACACAGCAGTAGATAATACAGCACTCATGGAGTTTTTGACCGAAGCAGGTATAGATACATCAACTCTTGCTGATATTGACGAAGTCAATGTCGCGCTTAAAGCTGGTATAAATCTATCGGAATTTGTGCTTTACTTTATGCGCACAGCCCTAATGGAAATGGGCAATGCACCATTTGAAAATTTGGCACTTTACTATTCAGGCGAAAAAGAAAACGAAGATGACTATCTATATATGTACCATATTAGCCTTGCAAGGGCTGTAAAAAAGGGTATGGATAATGCGCTTACAAATGGCAATATCATCAAGGATAAAGATGCTCTCACAGGAGCACTTGCAAACTTTAAGCTCACAGCAGAAGATGTTGGTGGGGATATCTTAAATCCAACAGCAAGAAAGGAAGAGCTAAAAGGATACTTTGCAAGTTATCTACAAACACTTGAAAGCCTAAACAATGACTTTGAAAGTGTAGAGATTGTTGAAGATATCGCTATGCTTTCAACTGAAGACAAACAAAAACTAATGGAGCTATCAAACTTTATGGTAGACTTCAACTATAATGAACTTACAACTGGTACCGATGAGCTAATCAGTACCATAATGATAAATGTTGCATTCAACATATTCAGCGACATCGCAAACGAAGCGCTTGGTAGCGTAAAGGCTACGGCATAGGAGAGATATATGGCAGTTTTGAAGTGCGAAAACCTATCCAAGAAATTCGGTGAGCATTTGGTGCTTGACGATGTTTCATTGGAAATAGAAAAGGGCAGTTTTGTTTCTATTATAGGTGCATCGGGTAGTGGCAAGAGTACACTACTTACCATTCTTGGTGGCATAGATAAGCCGACGACCGGTAGGGTAATGCTTGATGACAAAGAAATTTCATCTATGACAGAAAAGGAACTTGCTATATTGAGAAGAACAAAGCTTGGTTTTGTGTTCCAATTCTTCAACCTTGCACCATATCTTACTGCCGAAGAAAATGTGCTTTTGCCTATTATGCTTGGTGGCAGAATTACTGATGAGCATCGCGCTCGTGCAAAGGAGCTTATGGAGTATCTTGGCATATCCGAGCTAAAGGACAAGCTACCATCAAAAATGAGTGGTGGCGAGCAACAGCGTATTGCTATCGCAAGGGGACTGATAATCAATCCCGAAGTTATACTCCTTGACGAGCCAACAGGTAACCTTGATAGCAAGAACTCTGAAGAAATTATGAATCTTCTCAAGAAAATCAATCTTGAGTTTAACACGACCATTGTGCAAGTAACCCACTCGGAGCATAATGCAAAGTATGCAGATGTAATAATCACCATTAAAGATGGTAAGATTGTTAAAGTTTTGGATGATAGCGTAGTAGAAGAAATATCAAACGAGCAAACCACCGAAGAAATAGAAGCATAATAAGGATAGATGAAAGCATTTATTAGACACATCTTAAGGAGCGCAGAGTCCGAAAAAGGGCAAGTAGCAGTAATTATAATCACAATAGCTGTGGTTACTGCTATGATTTTTGTTGCGTTCAGTATGTACGATGTGTTCTTTAACCTTAATATGGCAGAGTATGACAGAGTGGCAGAAGGCGCAGATATGCTACTTGGCGACAACTTTGGTGGCGGCGGACTGTTCTCAAAAGCAAGACTGGATCGTATTTTGAGTGCAGAGCCAGAAGGGGAAATCAAGGATATAACCTACTTTGCAAAGACAGCTTCCATACTCAAAACTGACACCGAAAGTAAATCGGTATTGGTTGAAGCAACCGACCTTGAAGAGTACATAAGCAAACATCAAATAAAGTATGTTGAAATCTTTGATGAAAACACCCCATCTCCCGATATTCCATATCTTGAGTCAGCTGGATACAGCTCGGTTATCATAGGTCAAAACTTTGCTAAAGAAAGCAACATTAAAGCTGGAGATAAGGTGGAAGTATACCTTCCTACTTATGGAATGTATACCACTCTTATCGTAAGAGCTATTGCTTTGAATGAAGGGATATTTGGCTCAACTGCCGATATGAATATCCTTGTTGACTTTGATGCTGTTGGCAATCAAGGACAGGTCAATGCTGTATACATCAACTTTACCGACGAAGCATTGTTTGAAAAATACGAAGCACTTTTTGAAACCTACTTCCCCTCTCTTGAGTGCAAAGAAGGTAACAGTTATAGCGAGGTTGTAGGCATCGTTACAAACAACACTTTGCTCTTCTCCATAGCTCTCATTTTCTTGGTCGCAACCCTAATGCTGATACTATTTACTGCATATCTAATTGTATCAAGAAATCGTATGAGCGAGATGATTATCTTTAAGTCTGCAGGGGCAACTCCCACCCAAGTAGCACTAATTATGCTTGGCGAAGTTTTGTTCTACTCATTGGTTGGTGGCGCTGTTGGACTTATGCTTGGTAGAGTTGTAATGGGCATTGTTTCAAGCGCACTTTTACCTATGGCACCACACGCTGTAACCTACCCTGTATGGAAGTTTATAGTTTCCTATGTAATTTCTGTTGTGGTATCCATACTTTCAACTTTGGTGCCCGTAATTCAAGTAAGTAAGAAAACTGTTAGAGAACTATCCAGCAACGGATTTAAGATAAGTAAAGAGGTTAAACCACTCACTTTGATTATATCAAGTGTCATTGTTGTGGGCATTGCAATTGCTTATGCCTTCTTGAGTGGTATCGCTCTACTTGTGCTATCAGTTGCACTTATAATTGCAATAGCATTTTGGATATATTGTGCAATCCACTTTGTAACAAAACTCATAGGCATAGCACTCAAAAAGATTACAAAGGGTGGGGCTATGTATCTATCTGGCATAAGCGTAACTCGTTCAAGCTCAATGCAAACGGTTACTACACTTATCGCTGTTGTAATCACCTTCTCATTCCTAATCACTCAACTCGTTGGCATTGTAAAGGATGCCACCATTCCTTTCCGCGAAAGATATCAAGCTGACTATGTTGTGCTGGCACAAAATGGACTTGAATTGTCAGAGTTTGATGTTATCAAAGGTACTGCGCTCAATATTGACGGAATAGATGGCGCTGGTTGGTTTAGTACAGTTGACTACTTTTTGCCTGACGGAGAAAATGATTTTACCGTTTATGGTGTAAATGACTACTGGACACTAGTGCATTGTACCGAAGGCTTGGATAGTGGTACTGAAGCTCGTTGGGCGCAAGCCGAAAATCCCATTGTTCTAAACCAAAACATCGTAATGATGCTGGGCAATGTAAAGATAGGGGATAAAGTAACCTTTAGCCCCATTGATGAGGACTATAAGACCGAGCAACATACCTTTACACTTGTAGGTATTGATAAGAGTGTTTCTCAATGGGATATGGTAGCATATTGCAATCATAGCTTTACATATCGCATTACGGATAGAGCTAACTTCTTGGTTACTGCAGATGGCAGTCAAACAAATGAAACATTTGTTGAACTGCGCGATGCCATTGAAGAACTTAATATCCCTTATACTTTTGCACTTACATATCACGAGTGGGCTTATGCCGAACAAGAAAGCTTCCAAGGTGTTGGACCACTTATGACTTTACTGCAAATTTTGGTATGGTTTATTTCGCTTATGGGTGTTGCAAATATTGCTATTGTTACCGTTTACGATAGGCGCGCTGAATATAGACTATATAAACTTTCGGGTATGTCGCAAGCAGATTATCTCAAGTTCTCACTTGGCGAAGGTATCGTTTCGGGACTATCTGGTGGTGTGCTTGGCTTTATTGCAGGATACGCTGTCAACATGCTGGTTCCCAGCCTTGGCTCCATCATCCAAAGATACAAGGGCTTTGCAATCATGCCACTTGAACTTGTGATAACATTCCTGATTGGTGTGGGCGCATTCTTGGCTTTGTGGATGCTAATTGCACTTGTCAACAGGAAAAATACCATCAAATCTATCAACGAGCGCAACCTAAACACCTAACGCGCACGCTTAATAATATAAAAATTAGAGTAATTCCCCTTAATTTCTTGCACGCGCAAGGATTATGTGGTAAACTTTTCAAATAATATCCTTAAAAGAGGTTTTTTATGTCAAGAAATGTAATGGATGTTTTAAGAGAAAGAGGTTTTATCAAACAAACCGTTTTCGAAGACGATCTTTATGAGCTTTTAGGAAAGCAAAGCGTACCTTTCTATGTTGGCTTCGACCCAACTGCCGATAGCCTACATGTTGGTCACTTTTTGGTGCTCATGGCAATGAGCCATATGCAAAAGGCTGGTCATAAGCCCATCGTTCTTCTCGGTGGTGGCACAGCTATGGTTGGCGACCCATCAGGCAGAACTGATATGCGTTCAATGATGACCAAGGAGAACATCAAGCACAATGTTGATTGTTTCCGTAAGCAAATGTCACGCTTCTTTAGCTTTGAGGGTGACAATGGGGCTATCATGGTTGACAATGGCGATTGGCTACTCAACCTCAACTACATAGACTTTTTGCGTGAAGTTGGTGCTCACTTCTCCGTTAACAGAATGTTGACTGCAGACTGCTATCGTCAAAGAATGGAAAAGGGACTCACCTTCTTGGAGTTTAACTATATGCTAATGCAAGCATACGACTTTTTGGTACTCTTCAAAAAGTATGGTGCTGTATTGGAGTGTGGTGGCGACGACCAATGGTCAAATATGCTTGCTGGCGCAGACCTAATTAGAAGAAAGGAAGGCGCACCTGCATACGCAATGACATTCTCACTACTTCTTACTTCAGAAGGCAAGAAGATGGGCAAGACCATGAAGGGCGCATTGTGGCTTGATGAAAACAAGACCACTCCCTATGAGTTCTACCAATACTGGCGTAATGTTGACGACAACGATGTAGAAAAATGCTTGGGCTTCCTAACATACCTTCCAATGGATGAAGTAAAGGCACTTTGCTCTTGCTATACCGTTGATGAAAATGGAGTTAAGCATTTTGATGGCAAAATCAACGAAGCAAAGGTTCGTCTTGCATATGAAGTAACCAAGATTGTTCACGGCGAAGAAAAGGCAAAGCTTGCTGATGCACAAGCAAAGGGTGCATTTGGTGGTGGTGGCGAAATGCCAGAAGCTGATATGCCAGAAGGTGTACAAAAGGTTGCTGACCTTCTTGTTGCTCTCAAACTTGCTGGTAGCAAGGGCGAAGCAAAGCGTTTGATTGAAGGTGGTGGTATCCGTATCAATGATGACAAGGTTGTTGGCTTTGATGCAGTTATACCAGAAGAAGCTCTCAAGGAAGGATTCATTATCCACAAGGGCAAGAAGCAACACATCAAGGTTATCGTAAAATAATGCAATACGCTACCATCTCCAAGCCTTGTGAAGTGATGACGGAAGTTTGCAAATCAAAGTTTATTTGCAAACTTCAGCCTATTGAAAGTCTTGATGAAGGATTGGAGTTTGTAGCAAAAATAAAAAAGGAGTACTCCGATGCAAGGCATAATTGCTATGCAATAATCGGCACTCCCGAAAGCAACGAAATGAAGTATAGCGACGACGGTGAGCCATCTGGCACAGCTGGTCAACCTATGATGACTGCGCTCCAAAAAAATGGATTATACGGAGTAGCTTGTGTTGTAACAAGATATTTTGGTGGAATA
>JAFXIB010000109.1 GCA_017533505.1 Clostridia bacterium
AAAGCACAACTGTTACGATAGATTGGCTTATGGAAGCAAGTGCTGGTTCGCTTCCAACTGTTTGTGCCATACCGATAGCAACACCAGCTTGTGGCAAAAGTGTAATACCCAAATAGTTCTTGACATTTTTGTCTGCTTTTGTTACAACGCCACCCATAAATGCACCAAAATACTTGCCAAGTGAACGCATTATGAGATATACAATACCAATTACTCCAATGTATGGGATAACGGTCAAATCAAGGGTTGCACCAGAGATTACAAAGAATAGCATAAATAGTGGTGGTGTCCATCTTTCTTGACCTTCCAAAATGATGACGGCATCTCTTCTTGCGTTAGTGAAGGCTGCACCTACCATCATACAAATGAGCAATGAGCTCATGTGTACTCCCAATATTTCGATTTGACATAAGCCAACAGCAACAAGCACGGTTGCAACCATTGCGCTCAATCTGTTTGCTCTGGACTTGAAAAGTTTGCAAACAAAAGCAAGAATAAGTCCAAGCACACAACCGATGCCTAAACTCAATACGATTTCAAGGAGTGGCATAAGTACAATAGCTTTTGCTGTAATCTCTCCACCACCGGCAAGTACCTTTGCAACACCAAAACAAATCGCAAAAACAATCAAGCCAATGGCATCGTCAAACGCTACTACTGGTAGTAGTGTTTCGGTTACTGGCCCCCTTGCCTTATATTGGCGTACAACCATAAGGGTTGCTGCAGGTGCAGTCGCTGTTGCGATTGCAGCGAGTAACAATATCGCTGGTGTGCTGATAAGTGTACTATCGATTGCTTGCACGATAAATAGTCCACCCATAACAAATCCTACTGCAAAAAATGCTTGCATAAATGTTATGGTTAGTACCTTGCCACCTAACCTTTTGATAGCATCAAGCTTAAATTCGCCACCAATAGAGAAAGCTATGAATCCCAATGCAATGGTGGATATAAAGCTAATATCAGCGATATTATCGGTATTCAATAAATTTATACAATATGGTCCTACCAATATACCCGCAATAAGATAGCCTGTTACATTGGGTAGGTTAAATAGCTTCATAACTCTGTTGAGTACCAAACCAAAAACCATGGCAAGAGCTACGCCTAAAATAGCATTCATAAATTTTATCCTTTTTCTTTTCTTCTTTTAATTTGATTTTACAAGCCTTCGTAATAGTCGACTGGAATAGAAAACATTACGCCTTTGTGAGTAAGGTCCTTTACAATCTCCCTTACCTTTGATTTGACTGTCTCCATTTTATCTGGCTCAATGAGCATCATGAGTGTGTGTCCAGAGTCAAAATGGCGTCTTGAAATCTTTGTTAGAAAACCAAATACTGGCACCGCTTCTACGCTATCTTCGTGCATTGCGTTGTGTACGGATACGCTGGGAAGGACAATACCATTGTAGCCTTCTTTATTGATTTCGGACAATACATGTTTGAATTCATTTTCATTTTTAAGGTTAACTACTAATAAATGCATATTTCACCTCCATAAATCAAGCGAATTATAGACCTTTAACTCTGTTAAGTCAAACAAAACATCACACTTGATATATATTTTTTATCGTGATATAATGTGCCTATGAAAAAATATACTACTCAAGAGACAAAATTCATCCTTGCAATAGAAAAAGCACTTGATATCACGGCAAAGCAACTACCCGACGATGTCATTTGTCGCTTGAATGAAATGAGAACTGCCGAAACATCTCCATCAGCCAAAGCCTTTTACGATTGCTACTTTGAAAACATGGATAAGGCTATTGCTACTTCTCGCCCCATTTGTCAAGATACTGGGGTTGTTAACTTTTATGTTAAGGTTGGTACTCACTTCCCACTCATTGACAGTTTGGAAGAGTTGCTAATTAAAGCTGTGGAGAGAGCTACTGCTACTGTACCACTCCGTCATAATGCAGTGGAAACATTTGTAGAGAAGAACACCGGCACCAATATGGGCACAAAAGTGCCATACATCGAATGGGAAATTGTTCCAAATTCAAGTGAACTTGAAATCATAATTTACCTTGCCGGTGGTGGCTCATCACTCCCGGGCAGAGCAACTGTTATGGTACCATCAGCTGGATATGGCGCAATAGAAGATTTTGTCATGGATACCATGGTTAACTTTGGCATCAACGCATGCCCACCACTTGTCGTTGGCATAGGTGTTGGCCCTTGCGTTGCAAGTTCAGCCCGTCTTGCTAAAAAGGCAACTTTGCGCACTTTAGGCTCCCATAATCCAGTAGAATTGGTGGCTAAACAAGAGCAAAAGATTTTTGATACATTGAATGCTATCGGCATTGGACCGCAAGGTCTTGGTGGCAAGGAAAGCGTAATGGCTGTGCATATTGAGAACATGGCACGCCACCCATCATCTTTTGGCGTTGCTGTTGCTTTTGGTTGTTGGGCACATCGTAGAATGGTGCTAAAGGTTGATGAAAATCTTAACTTTACCGTTACAACACACAAGGGGGTATCACTATGAAAAAGATACTAACCACCCCTATTAGTAACGAAGATATACTTGATTTAAGAATTGGTGATGTCGTTTATCTAAATGGCACCATCGTTACTGCGCGTGACTCTGGACATAAGCGTAGAGTTCTTGAAGGAATCATCCCATCAACAGATCTTAAAGGTGGCGCGGTATTCCATGCCGGTCCTATAACAAAGACCGTTGATGGTCGTCTTGAAATTGTTGCAATCGGTCCCACCACTTCCATGCGCATGGAAAAGTATCAAGCAGAATTTATATCGCTTACCGGCGTTAAGATGATAATTGGCAAAGGTGGAATGGGACAAAAAACCACCAATGCTTGCATAAAAGAAAAGGCTGTGCATTGCGTTTTCCCTGGTGGATGCGCTGTCGTTGGCGCAACTGAAGTGGAAGAAGTTGTATCTGCAGAGTGGCTGGACCTTGGCATGCCGGAAGCTTTCTACACTCTAAAGGTAAAGGAATTTGGCCCCCTTATCGTTTCCATTGACACCTTGGGCAACAATCTTTACGAAAACAACAAAGAAATATTCAACCAAAGGAAAACCCTTATTAAGTAGGATTATATGAAAAGACTACACCCTATAACAGGCACTAATTATAAGGATTATATATCAACATGTGCGCCCATAATATTTTTTAGTGCACTCACTGGTGTCGCATCTGGCGCCGTTGTCATTCTTTATAGCTATTGTGCAGAGTTTTTGACACACAACTCCATTCACTTATATGAGCTTGTAATGGAGTATCCTGCTTTTATCCCCCTACTTTTGGTTGCACTCGTTATCTTGGCTTTCATCAGCTATGTTATATTGAAATTTATTCCCGAGGTCAAAGGCTCTGGTGTACCACGCACAGAAGGTGTCATTCGTGGACTAAAACCCATAGTATGGTGGCGTACCTTGGTCGGTACTATACTTGGCTCATTTGTATCATTTTTTGCCGGACTTTCTCTTGGCTGTGAAGGCCCCTCTATTGCCGTAGGTTCTGCCGTTGGAGCTGGAGTATCCAAGCTTCATAAGTCAAAACGACTCAACGACGAAAAGAAAAAACAAATTGAACTGCTTGTTACTACATCGGGCGCATCTGCTGCCTTAACCGCAGTCTTCAAAGCACCTATTACAGGACTTATATTCACCCTTGAAGAGCTACATCAAAAGTTTAGCCCACTTATCTTGCTTGCAGCTGGCTCTGCAATTACTACATCCATTCTAACATCAACTGGGTTAAGATACCTTTTGGGCATGGAGCAAACAGCTCTCAACCTTGCTCTCAATCCACTACCATTTGAATATAGCTGGGCACTTATTCTTTTGGGTGTCGTATGTGGTGTGTTGAGCGCCTTATTCAACAAAGCCCTTTGTTTGGTAGGAGAAATCAATTTCTTAAAGCGTATCCCTATGCTCGTAAAACTAATTGCCGTTTTCCTTATAACTGGTGTTGTAGGTTTGTTTGTAACCGAAACGCTTGGTGGTGGTATGCTTCTTGTAAAAAGCCTAACCGAAATTGACTTTACTTGGTGGGCACTCCTAATTTTATTGGTTGTAAAGGCTTTCTTAACCGTGCTTGCTCTTGGCTCTGACTCATCCGGTGGTATCCTTATACCCTTGCTAACTATCGGTGCTCTCATCGGTGCTCTCATGGGAAAAGCTTTTATCGCCATGGGCATCAGCGAAGAATATTATGTAACATTTATAATAATTGCTATGAGCGCATTCCTTGGCGCAACCTTCCGTACACCAATCACAGCAATAGTGCTTATGGTGGAAATCACAGGATCTCTATCTGGCGTATTGACAATCGGTATTGAAGTTCTCATTGCCTTTATCGTTGCCGAATTAATGATGCGCAAGCCCATTTATGATGTCATTCTTGAGCGCGATATGGAAGAAGAACAAGCCATCACTGCACCATTCAAATTCAAGCCCAGATCAAAAAAATCATAATTTTATGCAAAAAATTTATTCTACCCACTTGAATTATGCAAAAAGGAGTGCTATACTACTAAAAAAATTAGTTGCAGGATACTATGAATTATTTTAAGACTAACAGCAAAACATCCTCTTTGATAGACCTTAAGAGCAAGGTCTTTGCTGTTGTATCCATAATTGCAATAATTATTTCCATTATTATTATCCCCTAGGGGGATAGATTTTTAAGCGCTCAGTCCAGCAGAACAAAAGACAAATTAATAGTAATTTTCGCACTTCCCTACGGGTGGTCTTTACTTTTGTGTTTAGAATTGTTGCTCATCCGTGGCAAAAGGTATATAATTGATAAGAATTTTATGGTTGCAACACCGATAAGGATATAATATGTATAATAATTACGAAATCAAACAAATTGCAAATCGTCTCAAGTTCCTACGCGAATCACTTGATGTTAGCGTAGAAGAAGCAGCTAAAGCTGCTCAAGTATCCATCGCTGTATATCGTGATGCAGAAGCTGGCAAAGTTGACTTTACTTTCAACTTCCTACAAAAGCTCGCAAAACACTTTGGCGTTGATATTATCCAACTTATCACCGGTGAAACTCCAAGACTAACCGGCTTCCAAGTAACCCGTAAGGGCGAAGGCAAGAGCTTGGAACGCGAACATGGATTTGAGTACATCCATAGAGCTGCTATCTTCAAAGACAAGAGCGCAGAGCCCTTTATCGTAACAGTAAAATATGACCCCGAAGAAGCAAATAAACCCGTGCAAGTTAGCACCCACGACGACCAAGAATTTGACTATATTCTAAAAGGTAAGCTTCGTGTTACCGTTGACAACTACACAACCATTCTCACAGAAGGCGACTCCATTTATTACAATGCAAACCTTCCCCACGGCATGGTAGCTTATGACGGCGATTGTGAATTTTTGGCTGTTGTTATCAAAAACAGCAAAACTCTATCCGAAATCAAAGAAGTTACAGCTGAAGAAGCTGAAATGGAAAATAAAGAATACAAGGAAATCTTCCACAAGTTTGTTACCCCCACTCTTGACGAAAAGGGCAGACTTGTTAAGCTTGACTTCCACCCTGAAGACAACTTTAACTTTGGCTACGATGTAGTTGATGCTATTGCCGAAAAGACACCGAACAAAACAGCTATGGTTTGGCTCGACAACGACAAGAATGAGCGCATCTTCTCCTTCCGTGACATCAAGGAGCAATCCAACAAGACAGCAAACTTCTTTATGTCACAAGGTATCAAGAAGGGCGACACCGTTATGGTTGTTCTAAAGAGAAGATATCAATTCTGGTACACCATGGTT
Organism: Clostridia bacterium; assembly: GCA_017533505.1. GTDB lineage: Bacteria > Bacillota > Clostridia > Christensenellales > DTU072 > Stercoripulliclostridium_A. Next base: position 5,760 of record JAFXIB010000109.1, read on the forward strand.
GCTCTACACAAGATTGGTGCTATTGCAGTACCTGCATCACACCAACTTACTGCACACGACTATGACTATCGCTTTAACACAGCAAAAATCAAGGCTGTTGTTATGGTTGGCGACGAGCATATGCAACACGAGTGCGAAGAAGCTCTCAAGATTTCACCCACCGTTGAAAAGCTCATCCAAGTTGGTGGTGTAACTCGTGATGGTTGGATAGATTTTGACTCTGGAATTGAAAATCACTCTTCCGTTCTCCCAAGAATGGATACCCAAATTGATGAGTTGATGCTCATGTACTTTACATCAGGTACAGCTGGTTATCCAAAAATTGCAGCACACTCACACAAGTATGCACTCGGCCACTTGGTAACAGCAAAGTACTGGCACAATGTTGACAGAAACGGACTTCACTTTACCATTTCCGACACAGGTTGGGGTAAATCCGTTTGGGGCAAGCTCTACGGTCAATGGCTATCAGAAGCTGCAGTATTCACCTATGACTTTGATAAGTTCAAAGCAGAAGACATTCTCCCACTATTTGCAAAGTATCACATCACAACATTCTGCGCTCCACCCACAATGTTAAGATTCTTCTTGCTTGCTGACATCAACAAGTATGATCTTAGCTCACTTAAATATGTTACTACAGCTGGCGAAGCTCTCAATCGCGAAGTATTTGACCAATTCTACAAGACTACTGGCCTAAAGATAAAGGAAGGCTTTGGTCAAACCGAAACTACCCTTACCATTGCTAACCTTGTCAACAACGACATCCGTCTTGGCTCAATGGGTAAGCCCACTCCACAATATAATGTTGACATCGTTGACGAAAACGGAAACACCTGTAAAGATGGTGAAGTTGGCGAAATCGTTATCCGTCTTGACGAAGGTCGTCCATTCGGTCTATTCCAAGGCTACTACCTAAACGAAGAATCCACTGCAAAGGCAGTTAGAGATGGCTTATATCATACTGGCGATATGGCTTGGCGCGACGAAGAAGGTTACTTCTGGTACATGTCAAGAATTGATGATGTAATCAAGTCAAGTGGTTATCGTATTGGACCATTTGAAATTGAATCAGTTATCATGGAACTCCCCTATGTTGTTGAATGTGCAATCACAGGTGTACCTGATCCTATCCGTGGACAAGTTGTCAAGGCAACCATCGTTCTCAAGGAAGGCGTTGAAGGCAACGATGCTCTCAAGAAGGATATCCAAACCTATGTTAAGACACATACAGCTCCATACAAGTATCCAAGAGTTATTGACTTTGTCAAAGAGCTCCCACGCACCACTAATGGTAAGATAAGAAGAGTTGCCCTTCGTAAGTAATCGAATCTCAAACAAAAGCAAAGCCCCGATAAAATCGGGGCTTTTTGTTTAAACAATATTTTTATATGAAATATAAATATGCGTGGGCGCAAACAACAATGTCGATACCCCCAACAAAGTTGAGCCATACATGATTCCACTAAACAAAAAAATTATAGATGGTATTATCGAAAGCGACAGCGCCTTGAAAAGATTATTTTTTCTCCAGCAAAGCATCCATATAATGCAATACAATGCTACCAAAAAGCTATTGATTACAATATATACTACAATCGCACTCTTAAACCATAGACCAAAATAAGTTGCTGGAATGTTAAAAATCATAAAGCCAAAGCATCCATATCTGCCTATTTGTTCTATAATCTCTACAGTTTTATTGTGGAATTTACCATTTGAAGTGTCCTTCTGCTTAATAGCAAATATAATGTTTGGAACCATAATTATCACTATGAATACCAAGCCATAAATGTTAAACCACTCCATATCCTCTTTTATATCTTCTTTTAGTTAAAGTATTATAAATGTAAAGGGAGCCTTTGTAAGGCTCTCTTTTTAATGTTAATCTATTCTTGTACAGCTTCTACTATCTCTTCAGCAACAACTTCTTGAGTGGCTTCTGCTTGCGCCTTTGCCATGCGTTCTTGGCGCATAACTTCGAGCTCTGCTCTTATCTTCTCTTTCTTCTTGCCGGTGTAGTCAAAGAAGAGAATTGGTATACATGTCAGCAACATACCAGCTGCTGGAATGAGTGTAACCATCAAGAACATACCATCACGAGTTGCTGTGCTTTGAGCTTGCTCAACCAAAATTCCGTTTTCTTCAATTGGTTCTTGGTACTTGATTATAGTTAGCATAACTGATGTAATGAGTGTTGCAACACCAGCTGATGCCTTGGAAATCAATGTTTGTGCTGCAAAAGATACACCTTCTATGCGTTGTCCGTTTTTCCACTCTGCGTAGTCGGTACAGTCTGCTACAAAGTTATATGTGATGCAGTTGAATACTCCAAGTGGAATACCTATTAGAATAAGGAAGAATAGTAGTACAAAAATTGATGCTACACCAAGCTTATCATAGCCAATAAAGTAGAGAACAACAGATGCAACCACACCAAAGAGCATACTTGCAATGTAGATTTGCTTTAGGCTGAACTTCTTTCTTGCAAGTGGTACAAGTAGCATTGCAGGAACCATACCGATACCTATCATAACACTCATGACGGTTAGGAACATACCCTTTGTGATAAAGGACCTGCCACCATCTGGATAGAGAATATAATAGGAAACAACACCACTTTCGCTGACAACCTTTTCGGTATCATATAGATACTTGCTGATATATGTGCCAGAGGTTTGAGCCATAACTACGGTTGATGCAAGGAGCGCTGCAAGGATAAATATAAGGAGTGGCTTGTTGGTAACAAAGCCCTTGAAGATATCCTTGATTGACTTTGGCTCAACCTTGAGAATGAGCTTTTCTTTGGTACCAAAGAAGGAAAGAAGACTGATTGCACTACCGACGCAACCAAACACGATACCAGCGATAAGATATCCCTTTTCAAGTCCAAGAGAGTCGGTAATCATTGGTACAACAAGGGTGGGAGCAATACCACCGATGGTTGAACCGATACGAGCAATAGAAATAAAGCTTGAGCGCTCGCCATCGTTTGGTGAAATTGCACTTGACAAACTCCAGAATGGTACATCTTGAACGGTAAAGCACATTCCCCAAAGGATATATGTAAAGTAGCAGAATACAAGTTTGCCAGCATCACTCACTATGCCAAGATACTTTGGAGAAAGGAATAGTAAGCAAGTGGATACTGCTATTATTGCTGGAGAGAACAAAAGGTATGGTCTAAATTTGCCCCACTTTGTTTGTGTTTTGTCAACAGCAATCCCCATGATAGGATCGTTGAAAGCATCAAAGATACGAGCAACCAAAATAAGTATACCTGCTTGGATTGGGTCAATGCCAACAGCATCGGTAAAGAAGATGAGTGCAAATGTTGACATCAATGTGTAAATCATTGACCTACCAAAAGCAGATGCAGTAAATGATGCATACTCGTGTTTTGCAATGTACTTGGTTTCAGCCATACTCCACCTTTCCTTATTATATAATGTTCGCGCGTGCGCGAATATTTGTTTGATTTGGGATTACAATATTGGCATTAAGGATACCCTATCAGCTAATTTTTGTATTATTTCTTTTTTCTACGGAACGAGAAAACTTCCTTCCAACCAGAGTTCTTGTAGTTGTTGTAACGAGTGATAAAATATCCAACGATTGCTGATATTACAACAGAGATTGCAACAACTATCCAGAAGCCATAGCCTTTGCCTTCAAATGGTACGCCTGTGTTCATTCCCCAAAATGATGCAAACAGCGTTGGTACGCTGATGATGACTGTCATAATGGTCAAGGTCTTCATTATGGAGTTTTGGTTGTTGGAAATAACTGATGCATAAGTTGACATCGTTGAAGCCAAAATGTCTTGGTAGTTTTTACACATATCAATAGCCTGACGGTTTTCGATGGTTACATCTTCGAGCAACTCTTCGCTTTCTTCATCAAGCTTCTTTGCCATCTTGGTAACCCTTTCAATCACCACGCTGTTGCCACGGAGTGATGTTGAAAAATATACCAGAGATTTTTCAAGGTCAAGGAGTTGGATAAGCTCTTTGTTTTTTGTAGCCCTATGAAGCTCTGTTTGGATACGCTGAGATGACCTATCGATTTGGCGTAGGTATTGAAGGTATTTTACATGTGTGTAATAAAGTAGTTGGTATAAGAAAAATTCCTTCTTTGAAGTATCAAGACCTTTGGCTCTACCAGCAAGCAAGCTATGGATAACAGAGTTTTCCTTCAAGCAAACGGTTATTATAGTTGTCTTTGTGAGCACTACGCCAAGAGGCATGGTTGAGTAGGAATAGTAATCTTCCTCTTCTTCAATCGTAGGAATATCAAAAAGTATGAGAGTGTCGCCGTCGTCAATCTCAATACGAGCGCGTTCTTCTTCGTCCAGCGCAGCCTTAAGCAAATCTTCATTGACGCCTGTGACACGCTCTATTAGCTCGATTTCGCGGTCTGTGGGGTTTTCGAGATGGATCCACTTATCCTTGATGTTGAGTCCACCACCAAATTCGGGACTCTTTTCTACAATGCGCTTTTTTTCGGTTTGAAATAGTTGAATCACATTGCACCTCCTTCCTTTACGGCAATAATAAAGGGATATGTAAGCCATATCCCTTTTTATGAGCGTAAAATGGGAGCACCACAACTTTGCGTTGTGGTATATGGCTTATCTGACTATTAAGTTTCTACTATAAGGGTCGTCCATTATTTTACCTTTTTAGTTTAGTCGATATAGTTTTAGCGCATAACAAAGATTTTTATTATGCGCTAATTTTGTTTTTGATTATTTGTTGAACTTGTCGTCGTATACACCTGCGCAAACAGCCAAGCAGTCAGCAAATAGCTCTTCTTCTTCTGGAGAATAGTTGCCAGAGGTGATTTGGCTATCAAGATACTCTGCAAACTCAACCAAGGTGATTTCGTCAAGAGCGGGGTCTTCTGCTACTCTAACGGTTAGGTTTACGAGCTCTAATAGATGCATTGCGCGTTCTTCTTCGGGAGTTGCTGGAGCTTGATCTACAACAGCTGCAACTTCTTCTTCAACAACAACGGGTTCGATTACTGGAGCTTCTTCTTCGATAACGAGGCTTTCGTCTACTTTTGGAGTAGTAACGATTTCCAAGATTTCGGAGTCACCGAGCTTGGATGCAAGGATATCTTCGATAGCTGCATTGATTTCTTCGATGTTTTCGGAGATGAACTCGTCTTGGGTTTCACGGAAGATGATAACATTGGTATCAAGAGCATCTTGGAACTTACGGAAAGATTGTTGTACCTTCTTGTACTCATTCTTGCCAGCAAGGTTTAGGAATGCGCCAAAGATAACATAAACGATCCATGGAACAACCAATGTGCCAAGAACAGGGAGAACCAAAAGTACGATACCTTTGATGCCTTCTACACTTGCAACATCAATACCCTTTACAACATCATAGCAACTTACAGCAGAAAGAAGAATGCATGCAAGAATGATGATTGAGCTAACTACTTTGTAGAAGCCTTTGCCACCCTTATAGTTTGGGTTGCCTTTGCGTGCGCCAAGAACATCATTTTCGCTGATATAGTCTGATGGATAGCCGGTTTGTTGTTCAAGGAATGCGCCCCAGCCACGAGCAACAGCAACAGGCATAACCTTTGCTTGGATGCGTGCGTTTAGGCCATCAACATTCTCTGCATCAACAGTGCCGTTAGCATTGAGGTATGCAACGGTGTCGTCGAGATGCTTTCTGAGCTTGTTAGCTTTGCTACCTGACTTGATAGCAAGTGCGATGAAGAAGGTAAGGATTACCAAAATAGCGCCGATTGCAAGAATGTAAACGGCAGGTGAAAGAGTGCCACCAAGATTAAGGAAATCAATTTTACCCATAATAGATTGGATGCTTTCGATAATTTTTTCCATATCCCGCTCCTAATAGATAGTATGTAAGATAATTATAAATGCAATCGCCAAATTTTGCAACCCCTTTTTTTATAAAATTTTATATTATATATAAATATATGTGTTTTAGGGGGTTAAAATTCGATAACTTCGCCTCTGTTGAGCACAAAAACTGCCTTGCGAGATAGCTTTTTGCCACTCATCTCTTCATACGCCTTGGAATAAAGCTCTATTTGACGGGCATATCTTACCCTCAAAGTGTCAATTGGAGCACCCGAAACCTTGTAATCAATCAAAATATTTTCTTCCCCTTCTACAAGAAGGTCCATAATGCCTTGCACAAGGGTATAATCATCTGTTTGAACACCATCAAGCACTTCGCATGCAGGTGCGTAGTATATAAACTCCTGCTCGCGCCTACTTGTGCCCTTGCGCACATTGTCAAAGAGTGGATGATTCAAGCTCTTTTTGATTATCTCTGGCTCTACCACACCCTTGCCTATCTCGCCAGCACTCTCAAGTGACTCCACAAATGCTTGGATTGACTCAATATCCCTCATATTGAAGTCTATGAGTTCCATAACTTTGTGGTAATCTATACCTTTTTCGATACTTTGGGTATCCAAAGTTTGTGTAAACGATATTTCTTCGCCCCTGTTTGCATTGAGACCTGTTACAGTATACTTATTAGACAGCAAGGTGCTTTCTTTGTAAGCATACTCCTTGAATGAGAGCTTGTCGCTTGCTTCAATGGGGGATTCCTTTAGCTTTTGGGTAGCAGTTTGAAGCTCGTCGCACCTTGGATTTACCACGATTTTTATTTCTGGATTTTGGTTGTGGGCATATATTACCCAATCCATAAATGTTTCAAGCTCACTTGGAAGAGCATACTTTGCACTACCTTTTAGTGCAATAGCATCATCTTCGAGCTTTGCTTTGCCACTAACATAAAGTCTGCATTTTGCACGCGTAAAGGCAACATACATCAAACGCAGAGCTTCGTACTTTTGCTTTTGCAGTATGCCCATTTCTATCGCCTTGCGACGAGTTGTCTTTATGGTTGCGCCACTTGCGTGGTCAAAATCGTTGGTACCAACACCATATCTTGAATCTATAACTATGGTTTGCTTTTCGGCACTCTTGTTCATCTCCGAGCCACAATGTGCCATAAACACAACAGGATACTCCAAGCCCTTACTCTTGTGTACCGTCATCATATTGACTGCATCAAGAGCGCTTTGTGGCTCCTCTATTTTGAACTCTACCCCACTATCCAAAAACTCAAGATAACTATCAAGACTTACACTAAACTTTTTGGCGCGTAGTGCTTGGATAAAAGCATTATAGTAATTTATCCTATCGGCATTGCCACCAGCAAACAAGGTGTTGATGTATCCACTTTCTGTCATAATGGTGCCTATTAGAGTGGGAACATCAACAAGTGCAGAAAGCTTTTTGTAGCGAACTACCTTATCAAAGAAGTTGTCTATCTTTGAGCGTAGCACACCACTATATGCCAAAACAGCCTCGTGGAAAAATTTTAGCTTGTAATTTTGTTTTCTTATTTCAGCAAGTTCGCCTTCGGTAAATCCACCAAAATATGATAGCATAGCACCAGACAAGTGGAAGTCTTGCTTGAAGTTGTCAATGGTCCTCAAGTAGCAGTTGATAGCATCAACATCCCCTGTTGGAGCTTCACCATCAAAACCTTCTGCGCTATAAGGGATATTGTACTCATCAAAGACTCTACGCGTGCCCTTGGACTTGGATTTTGTACGATATAAAATAGCAATATCGCTATACCTCAATGGGCGATAACCTTTTATCGCTCTATCATATATTTGTTCTTTGCCAACAAGCTCTACTATCTTGTTTGCAATATAGTGGTCTTCGGCTTCCTCTTCCTTTATATACTTTTTGCCATCCTTAACCGAGTAAACAAAGTTATCTGCTTCCTCTTTTTCCTTTTGGTTTTCCCTAAAGACAGCAACTTCTACTTCTGGCTTCATGGCAATATTTTCGTCATCAAGACCTTTTACGCCAAACAAGGAGTCCTTCTTGTAGTCAATTCCACCAAAATCGTAGGTCATCAGTTCGGAGAATACCCTATCCACAAAGGTGAGCACCTCTTGAGCTGAACGGAAGTTTTTGTTGAGTGGAACATTTTTGCCATCTTCTTCCGTTTGATAGCGATTGAGCTTATCAAGGAAAATTTGTGGCTCTGCTTCTCTAAATCCGTAGATTGCTTGCTTTACATCGCCTACCATAAATAGATTGCCACGAGCAATCTTTTTGAAAATGGCTTCTTGGAGCTTGTTGGTATCTTGATACTCATCAAGGAAAATGTAGTCTATACTTTCGCTGAACTCTTTTGCTATGGCTTTGTTTTCAAAAATCTTGAGAGCACATCTTTCGATATCTTCGAAGTCTTGCTTGTTCTCTTCCATTTTGATTTCTTGATACCTTATGCGTACCTTTTCCACAATATCAAGAATTTTTGCTACAAGACGCTTGCTGTCATTGTCTTCGCGCCTCAACTCAACAATACCCTTGCCAAAATACTCTTTGGCTCCTTGGAGAAGCTCCTTCGCCCTATCGTTGATCACACCAAGTTCCTCAATGTACTTGAGATTTTCTTCGGAGCAACTCTTTAACTTGCGTGGCATCGAGCTTAATCCACCTTCTCCCTCTATTAGCTCCACAAATCCAAGGTCGTCTTGATGCATTATATCGGAGCATAGGTCGTCAAGCTCGGTTGCTTTGTTGTAGTTATCCTGCCTTTCCTTGTCAGTAGCATCCTTGACTTCAAGCGCCTTTTTGACCATGCTCTCTGTTTGTGAACGCATCTTGCCAAAAGCCTTACGATAGTAGGCAATATAATCTTTGACAGCCTTACTTTCCAAAAAGTCCTTTTCTGCCTCCAGCTTTGCAAAAGCCATAAAGGTTGCAGGGCTCTCTTGTGCAGAAAGGAAGTTAAGGACAAGCTTGATGGTTTCCTTGAGCCCATCAAAATTTTTAGACTTGCTATAAAGTGTGGCAAGCTCGTTGAATGTGTCATCACCACTCTTGATAAGCTCAACAAAGACTTCGTCCATTGCGCGTGTTTTGAGCATGGTACCTTCTTCATCATCAAGCATATCAAGGCTGGGCGCACTGCCGATTTCTTCAAAATAGCGTTTGTATATCTGCCCACATATAGCATCAATGGTGCCTATGAATGCAAAGGGGAGCAATCTCAACTGTTCTTTGTAGTGCGTAGCACTCTCGCCACCTAAACGAATGGCATCAGAAAGCTTTTCAGTGAGTTTTTCGCGCATATCACTTGCGCTTGCTTTGGTGAATGTCAAAATAATCAGCCTACTTATAGAGCCAGTCTTTAAGTAACGCATGATTTTTTCCACCATAACGGTGGTCTTGCCACTACCAGCACTTGCTGATACCAGCATATCCTTATCAATGAATTCAAGAGCAGGTGCTTGACCGCTTTTTACAAAATCAATAGCCATTTCCTTCTCCTTCTTCATCCATATTTACTGCAAGTGGTGTGTTTTGGGTGCGCTCTTCCCTTTCCATACCATCCTTTGCTCCACCACAAATTGCCTTGTAGCCACAATGCTCGCAACTGCCTTTGATGGGCGCACGGTCAATATAGCCATCACCAATTTCCTTGATAGCAACTGGTATCACCTTTTGAACATATTTGAGTATGATGTCCATTTCTTCATCGGTGAGTTTGTTCTTTTTGCTTAAAGATGTTACCTCTCCACCCTTGACCTTAAAGTTGATGGGGATAATGTCCGATGTTACCGAATTCTTGCCGTCCTCGACAGCCCTTTGATAAGCATCTCGGTCGAGCGCTTTTACATTGTCGGCCGTAAGCACGATTTGCCCAGTAAAACGATAGTTTCTGCCCTTTGAAAAATATCCACTCTTTATTGGTAGATAGAATGAGCCCATAGGCTTGAGCCCTAAACTATCGCGAAGCACCAAAAGATATAGGTATAGTTGGAGCTTTTCGCCATAGTATACCTTGTGGATTTCGCTCTTTGGAGCGCCGGTTTTATAGTCAATAGCGATTGCTACATCTTCGCCACAAATGTTGCTGATGTCCACTCTGTCTATTTTACCGTGGAAGGTTATATCGCCATAGGGGGTATGGAAGCAAGCAGGCTTGACAGCTCCCTCTCTTGAACTAAACTCCAACTCAATATAGCTGGGCTCAAATGAGCCCTTTAGTACATTATCAGTTAGGTCCAATGCTGTTTGGCGCGTTTCCTTACGGAGTCGCTTGATAAGGTATCCAAGAGATGGGTCCCTTGTTAGATATGCAAGCTCTTCAGAATCAAACACTTCGCTGACAGCTTGGTCGGCAAGCTTTTCCAAAGTTTCTCTGTCCAACACTCTCAACTTACCAAGTGTCTTTTTGAAGTATCTCTCCAACACTTCGTGCACAAATGTACCTACATCTGCAACGCGAAGCACTCCAGATGGCCTTTCTTGGAGCTTAAGTCCAAATTGCAAATAGTGCCTATATGGGCAAGCAAAATATTGCTCTAATTGTGTAACCTTTGAGTGCTTGTCATCACCAAATGTGTAGACAAGTGGTACACTTTCAAGTGGCTTTTCTTCCTCTTCAAAAAGCTCCCTTTCTTCTTTTTTAAGGGTGGCATATATCCTTGAACGCATCTCGGGCGCAATAGCCTTTCTGTTGCTTTGCATAAATGTATAGAAGGCGTTTTGCTCGCTACCAACTGCATCTTCAACTTCTTCAAGCGAGCTACTCTCATTGAGTGCAAAATCATCACTCAAGCGCTCTATTTTCTTGTTAAGCAAGCGAGAAATATCCTTCAATGCTTCCGATGGCTTATTTTGGGTTGCATCAACCCCGATTTCTGGATACCCTATATACAATTTTTCGGTTTTTGTAAGCAAATCTATGAACGCAAAGCGCTCTTCCCTTATCCTATCAAGGGGTGTAGGATAGAGCCTTATGCCACTTTCTTCCAGCCTATCCATATCAAGGGGCGATACTATCGCTTGATAGCCATGCAATGTGGGAAGATTGTCACTCGTTGCGCCAATAACAAATATCGCTTTTTGACTTATGATACAGCTTTCACGCAATGAGCCTACAAAAACTGCATCTATAAATCTTGGTATAAGTGCAACCTCTTCGGCTTCAGCTGAAGCTGAAAGCATCTTCCTAAAACCAGTTGCGTTTTCTTTGTCGTCGCCAAACAACCTTACATACTCATCAAGAATTTGCTTGAGCCTATCCTTTGCTTGAATGTTGAGAGCAACAATAAGTGCATCTTGACCATCAAGTGTTTCTTGTAGCTTATGGTCCAAAGATGGGCTATCTATAATATCCACAATCCTTTCTGCAAAATATGATATTGACCTTTCTCTATCAAAAGGCGCGCAAATGGCAATCATTTTTTCTCTTATTTCTTCAAGCTCAACATTGTCAAAGGGCTTCAAAAAGTCATCATAGCTAAAGTTTTTGGCAAGAATATAGTTTTCAAAGTCGGTTATCTTTTGATAATCACTATTAAACAATGGGCTCTTGACAAGTGCTCTTACCTTATCCAGCCTATATCCATACCTAACAACATCCAAAATACTGATGATGTACTTGTAAACAACAGACATCGTAAGTGGATATCTTTCGTCCATAAAGTGTGGAATGCCATATCTTGTCAGTATTTCTTTGAAATCGGTAGATGCACCATCAATGCAATCGATGACGGATATATCCTTATATCTCAAGCCCTCTCTTCTCACAAGACGGAGAATTTCCCTTGCAACTGCATTATATTGCTCATAAGTGCTACTCTCTCTAAATAGCTTGATACAATTTTTATCATCGCTGGCAGTTGCTTTTGAAACAGCAAAAACATTTTGGTTGAGTGTCCTAAATGGCTCTTTGACAACTTCGTAGGCACTTTCGCCTCCATCAATTTCCACCTTTGCTTCTTTGAGCTTGTAGGTCAGCCTTTCCAATACGCCAATTGGATATAACTCGTGATTTGCTCCATAATTTGTATCAAGTAACGCAATAGTAACACCCTTTGAGTATTGTGAAAGAGCTACTATAATATCAATTTGCTTTTCGGAAAGTGAGTCAAATCCATATAGGTAAAAATAGCTTTCTTCCACCTTTTTGGATGTGGAAATCTCCTTTTGCAACATCTCAAGTCTTGTGGTGGAGTCGCTAAACTCGGTTAGCACCTCCATGTACTCGCGATATAGGAGCAAAATATCCTTTGCTTTTTGGAGAGTGGTGCCACTCAACTTCAAAAGACTTTCTTCAAACTCGGCAACCGATATTCCATTGTTGCGAATGGATGCTATGACTGCATACATCTCCCCTGCAAAACCATCAGAAAGAGAGGCCTTTGCGTAATGTACAAGCTCATTTTGAACTTTGTTGATTACCTTTTTGAAAAATAAAACTGCACCTTGCTTGCTCAAGGTATAACCGATTTTGCCAGCAAGAAGCTTTTTTGCAAAACGCATAAATGATACTACTTCAATATTCATAGAGCCACGGAGCTTGAGCTTTTCAAGCACAACTTGCTCTGCGTTTGTGATATGTGAAGCATCTGGGGCGATTCTCTCAAACACAACCTTTTCTGCACTCAAAGCATGTGCGTCCGGAACAATGACAATGTGACGGCCCTTGGTGTGGTCGTTTTTTGCAATTTGGTCTATGACAGCATTCATGCCAGCATTTGTTGTGTTTGATGTGATAATCTTTATCATAGGTTTTCCTTTCGCGTGCGCGCAAGCGTACACATAATACATTAACATAGTAATGCGATTTTTTCAAGTCGTAATTTATTTTAAGGGATGGCTTGTCCCATTTTTGGGACTAAAATAATCTTGCACAAATCATAGAGCAGTCATCTCTATGCTCGGGAGAAAGGCGTTCTATGTTATCCATAACCACCGAGCATATTTCATCGGGATTGCGAGTATCTATTTTTGATAAAATACTCTCCAAATTTTCCTTGCCAAGACCATCAATTACGCCATCAGAACAAAGCACCAAAAAATCTCGTGGTGTAAGCGTGTGCGTTTCGGCAATAGGACTTATGCCTTCAACAATGCCAAGTGGAAGGGAGCCTGCGCCAAGCTCAATCAAGCCATCAGGCGTAATTATATACCCCTCTCTTGCTCCTTGCTTTATAGTATCTACTTCACCGGTGTTGGTATCAATAACGGCAATATCTATTGCGTTGAACTCTTCCTTGCTCCTGACTTTTAGCAATGTTTCGACACTTCTTAAAACAGTAAGATGGTCAAAACCAGCTTTGTATAAAGATGATATCAAAGTGATTGCTGAAGTGCTGTTTTCGTCAGCATCTCGTCCGTGCCCCATTCCGTCAGAAAGGCACAACATCACCTTGTGTGAGTTGAGCCTAATGGCAACTTCCTTGTCCCCAGAGCCTTGGTCGCTGACCGGTGACACCCTTTCGCCATATGCCACCCTATACTTTGGCTCTCTTTCCCAAAAGGTGCTAACCTTGCCATCAATGGTACTTTTGCTCTCATAAATCCACATTGGGTGTCCCATAATGCGCGAAACAATATCCCTTACTCTATTTTTGTGCGCATCACACTCTCTGATATTCATACATAGCTTGCCACCATCGTACACAACAATCTCATCTACACCTACCCCTGCATCATTGAAAGCATCCCTTAACTTTCTTTCGGTGGTTGGAGCATATAGTAAAGGTGTTCCTGTGTCCGTTGCCAAACATTCCAATATTTCACATAAGCCCTTTACTTGTTCGGTAAGCAACCTTTTGCTTTCCCCTATGGCGCTATTTTTCTTCAAGGCTTCCTGCCTTTCAAAAAGAATTTCATTTGCCTTTATGATTAGGCCATTGAGCCTAATACACCTACTGCTCAAAAAGGGAGATGCATCCAAAATACTTGCTTTGCCTATTGCTATTGCCGATGCCATAAGCTCTTGAATGACTATTTCGGTGCTGTTGCCACCAAGACTTTTTTTGCAACTTTGATAGTGCGAACACCTTTTGCATACCTTGTCAGCGACCTCCATAGATAGCTCCATTGCGTTTAGCTCCCCTTGATAGCTTTCTCCTTGCAACCCCATTACAATACCATCAAGAGCAGAAGATAGATGCATTAGTTTTTCCTTTGTTTCCATCCTATTATGATTGATTAGCGCACGGGTTACTTCTCCCCTTTCGATGTTAAAACGAGCATAAACCTTTCGTTTTATTTTTAGTGGTATAAATATAACTATCAAGGTGGCAAGGAGTGGTGCAATTAGGGTTAAATAATCCCTTCCAATGACACCAAGCAACATCAGTATAGACCTAATTATTATGCCAAGTACTCCACCAAAATAGCTGTGTTCTTTGGGGAGTAATGTAGTAATTGTTGCATAGCAAATGGTAAACACTGCGCTTTCTATCGAGTGGAAAATCGCTCCTATCCCAAGCCCTATCCCAACAGCTAAAGTGGGCATCAATCCAACAAAGGGCATGGATATTATAAGTAGCATGGCGACAAGGTCATAAAAGCTAAAAAATGCTATTTCCAAATACCCCATTCCTAATGCCACAATAGACATCACGCCCATAAACGAAAGCTTCTCTATGCTTGAGAGTGGGTAATTGAGTTTCTTTTTCAAAACAGCATATCCTACACTAATAAAAACCAAAAGTGCAATCATGCCAAGACTGATGCCAGCAACTTCGTAAATAAGAGCATCGTTTAGCACGCTCCTGGTAACAGCCCTTGGCACATAGGATAAAATAGTATATAGCGCAACAAACACCACCTTGAGTGGCTTGCCAGCTTTATAGTGTATAAGCATTGCAACAAGGGTTATAACAATGGGAGCAATCAAAAATACCAGCTTGAAAAGACTAAAATCAAAAATCAAGCCACTTGCAAAATAAAGGGGCGCAATGATTAGGATATTCTGTTTGTTGAACACAAGAGCATAAAAAAATGGTATAGCCAAAAAAGCAATACCTACTTTCCACTCTATAAAACTCAAAAGTACAAAGATTAAAGCAAATATACTATATTTAAGAATATCGGTTTTCATACCGACATAATAAAAGAAAACAAGCCGTATATTTTGGCTTGTTTTGTCGTTTAACTATTAAATCAGGCTTTTATCCTTTTTACCACTTCGAGGTCGTCCAAAAATCCTTCGTCGGCATCATACTTTAGGATAACTCTACCAAGAATGGAATCAACTTCTCCAAGGAAGCTTGTGCGTGAGTCG
Source organism: Clostridia bacterium (assembly GCA_017533505.1). GTDB lineage: Bacteria > Bacillota > Clostridia > Christensenellales > DTU072 > Stercoripulliclostridium_A. The sequence goes on from JAFXIB010000109.1 coordinate 20,879, forward strand.
GAAGAGTTTAGTCGGTTGTCGCCACAAAAATAGAATTTGCCTTCTGGTACAACTATGGGTGCATGAGCATCACTTTCGCGTGCGCGTAGCATAGAGCCAAGATAGTTTTCTTCCTGCTTTTCGCCATTGACAAAGATAAAGTATCCTGCTCCATCTTTTTTGATTTCTACGGTGTCGCCAGGCAGTCCTATGATACGCTTGATATAGTAAGTTTCGCCACTTGAAGACTCGATGTGGGTGTTGAATACAACTATATCTCCACGCTTATACTTGCCTTGCTTAAATAGGATTACATTATCTTGGTCGTGTATGGTTTCTTCCATAGATGGTCCAGACACAGGGATGGTGTCAAACATCCAGTTGGAGAAGAAGTATGCGCCTACCACACAGACGATAACAAGAAGTATATCAATTATAATTTTGACTGCTTTATTCATATTATATAAACAAAATATTTCCTACTATAATGCGTTTGCCCCTAATAGACAATGCCTTGATGCCATACCACGATGATAGTGGCATAAAACGCTCGTCTTTGAAGTCATTAAGTTTAAGTCGGGAGCCCATAAACAGTCCCTTGGTTCCTTGAACCATAATTTTTGCAGTATATGTTCTGCTAACTCCTTCTGAAGAGCCAAGGAGAACGATATCTACTTCGGTATCCTTTTCGGCATATAGCTCAAGTTGAAGAATGCTTGAGTTGTCGGTGTTTTCTGGTGGGTCAAAACGATAGGTTGTAAGACCATCCGAATCACTTGTTAAGCCCACCATACCAAGTGGTGTTTCGCTTAAACGAAGGGACCTCTCAAAAAGCACGGTGCCAGAGCAGTCTTCCACAAAACCACTTTCTTCTTCCCCTGCTTGGTATATTACGCGAAGTTTGCCACCAGTTTTCTTTTCTGCTGGGCGAGTTGGCAAGCCTTTTAGGTCAACATACTCTACAAGAGATGATAGTGATAGTCCGTTTTCATATTCAACAACAGCATAGGCAAAGAGTGGCTTCTTTTCATCATATTCTTCTGCCTCTGCGATATATTCATTGTAAGAGATAGAAAGTCCTTCTTCTTCGTGATAGTCACGGATTTCGTGGTGATATTCCCCCTTTGCGTAGTAAACTGTTACCTTCTTAATCATAGATTGTGGGTCGCAGTCTACATTAAAGGTTGGTACTCCGTCATCACTCAACCTTATGGAAAGGTTGGGAGAAGTTGGAATTTCGTCCACCCTATCTTCCACAACAGCGCGCAACCATACAAGTAGCGTTTTGTAGGCTTCGGGTAGCATAAAGTCCGTTGCTCTTGGACTTATGGAAACATGGATGTCTTCTATATCCATGAGCGCAACAAGGTTAGATAATCTATCAATGTCGCTTGCGTGTGCATTGGAGCCTATGGCAATGAAGGTAGGTGCCTTGATATGCCTTGCATAAGCAACTGATGCAACCCCTGTTAGCCAGCACATTCTTTCTTCGTCTAAAGCAAGCTCTTTTTGCTCGCCATAGCGATTTTGTTTGATGTATTCACGGTAGCCTGCACCATTCAAACAACATAGTCCCTTGACCGATTGTTGTTCGGTTGCAGCAACCTGCATTGCAACTTCGACAGCGTCGCCTAAACCCATCAAAATAAGGTCACCGTCGCTGATTAGTCGCTTAACAAAAATTATAGTGCGTTTTACTATAATGGAATAGAGATATTGGCAGGTATCCTTTGCTGTTGGCATAACCTTTTTGATGTGGTCGCCAGCCTTTTGATACTCGCCATACTCAAGTGATGGTGGGAAAGTGGTCTTGAACTCACCCACGCCACTTAAATCTGGTACTATGATGGTGTACCCTACCTTTGCAAGCTCTATGATGAGCTTTTCTTCTGGTGGACGATGATACTCGCCTACCATAATTATGACTGGATTATCGCTTGCACTATCCTTTTTAGAGATAACACGGACGGCAACAATAATGTCGCCGTCCTCTTTTCTCAAAGCAGTAAAATGGTGCCTCTCTTCTACGATGTCATCAGCAAGAGTGCCGACGAAGTCGGTTTTGAGGTTGTCAAGTGGCTCACTTGCCGAATTGTAACCCTGCCAAATTTGAGCAGGCACCATTACTTTATAATCCATCTATTATCTTTTCTCCATTTTGCGCTCGATGAGCTTTTGGATTTCAACGAAAGGTACAATTAGGAATGATGCACCAATAGCGATAAGCCATTGTGCCCAATCCAAAGGTTGAGTGCCAAACAAGGTTGTACCAACGCCAGGGATAGCAACTACTGCAACTACCATTACCAAGCCAACGATAAATGAAAGATTGAGGAACTTGTTGTTGAAGATGCCCTTGTTGAAGATTGACAAGGTTTGGCTCTTGAGGTTGTAGCTGTGGAATAGTTGGATGAAGCATAGTGTTACAAATGCCATGGTTTCGCTGATTGCGTGAGCAATAAGTGGGTCGGTACCATTTGCAAGAGCGAGTGGCTCAAAGTAGAGATAACCTACCAAGAATGATGCCATAACAAGTGCTGTTTGCATAATACCTTGGATGATGATATCAATACCAGTCTTGCCTGCGAACAAGCTTGAGCCCGTCTTTCTTGGTGGGTAATCCATAACATTTGCTTCGGCGCGCTCGGTACCAAGAGCAAGAGCTGGTAAGGAGTCGGTAACCATGTTTACCCATAGAATCATAACTGGGGTAAGGAATACAACATTTTCACCAACAATGGAGCTGATGATGATAACGCTGATGAACAAGCAGAGAACTTCTGCGATGTTTGCTGAAAGTAGATATTGAACAGCCTTCTTGATGTTGGAGTAAACCTTTCTACCTTCTTCAACTGCTGATACGATGGTTGCAAAGTTGTCGTCTGCAAGAACCATATCACTTGCGCCCTTACTTACATCGGTACCAGTGATACCCATACCGATACCGATATCTGCCTTCTTGATGGAAGGAGCATCGTTAACGCCGTCACCGGTCATAGCAACAACCTTATCAAGTGAACGATATGCTGTTACGATTCTAACCTTATTTTCGGGAGATACACGAGCGTATACGCGATATTTTTCGATGTTAGCAAGATATTCTTCATCACTCATCTTGTCGAGTTCAGCACCGGTAAGAACTTCTTGGTCGGGGCTGTCGATGATGCCAACTTCTCTTGCGATAGCTGCTGCTGTCTTTGCGTGGTCACCGGTAATCATAATAGCACGGATACCAGCTCTCTTACAGATTGCAACTGCTTCCTTAACTTCGTCACGAGCTGGGTCAATCATACCAGTTAGACCAACGAAAGTTAGGTCTTCTTCAAACTTTTCTCTGTCGGTTTCGTTTGTCTTGATTGCGTATGCCAAAACACGGAGTGCCTTTTCTGCCATGTCGCCGTTTGCCTTTAGGATTGCTTCCTTGTCAGCATCGGTGATAGCACGAACTTCGCCAGCTACCATGATGTTTGAACATCTATCAAGAAGAATGTCAGGAGCGCCCTTGATGTGGATGATGCTTTCGCCATCAACATTGTTTACGGTGCTCATGAGCTTACGCTTGCTGTCAAATGGGATTTCGTCTACGCGCTCGTACTTTGCACTCATATCGCCAAGATTCTTCTTTTGTGCGTATGCTACAAGTGCTGTTTCGGTAGGATCGCCAAGGAGTTTGCCTTCGCTCTCTTGAGTGTCATTACATAGTGTCATAACACGGATAAGAGTGATTTCATCGCCACTTACTTCATCAGCATCGGTCTTGATGCCCTTTTCGGTGGTGTAGATTTCTTTTACGGTCATTTGGTTGAGGGTGATAGTACCTGTCTTATCGGAGCAGATAATTTCACAGCAACCAAGAGTTTCAACTGCAGGAAGGTTCTTTACGATAGCGTTTCTTTCACTCATTCTTTGAACGCCGATTGCAAGAACGATGGTAACAACTGCTGGTAGACCTTCTGGGATAGCGGCAACAGCAATAGCAACTGCTGTCATAAAGCCATCAATGATGGTGTCAAGAATGTTATCAGTACCACTGGTTACACCAAGGATAACGGATGCAACAAAGATAACTGCGGCAATAGCCAAAACTGCGATGGAAAGGAACTTTGCAGTCTTTGCAAGTTGTTTTTGAAGAGGAGTTGTGGTGTTGGTTTCTTCGCTGAGCATCTTTGCAATCTTACCAACTTCGGTGTTCATACCAACTGCTGTAACAACACCTTCGCCTCTACCAAAGCTAACTGTACCACTGCTGAATGCCATACATGCACGGTCGCCAAGAGGTGCTTCTTCATTTTCAAGAGCATTAGTGTGCTTGTTTACTGGAACAGATTCGCCAGTCAATGCTGCTTCTTCGATTTGAAGTGATGAGCATTGGATAAGACGCATATCTGCAGGAACCATATCACCAGCTTCAAGTACAACTACATCGCCAACAACAAGTTCTTCGGATGCAATCTTTTCAAGATTGCCATCACGGATAACCTTGGCAAATGGTTTGTTCATGTTCTTGAGCGCTTCAAGTGATTTTTCTGCTTTGCCTTCTTGAACAAGACCAATAATTGCATTTACTACAACAATCAAAAGAATAAGACCACTATCGATAAGCTCGCTATACTCGCCTTGATAAATGGAAAGAGCTGCAGATACAAGTGCTGCAACCAACAACACAATGATCATAAGGTCTTTGAATTGGTCAAAGAATCTCAAAATCATTGGGCGCTTCTTGGCCTCATCAAGAGCGTTCTTGCCGTTCTTTTCAAGGCGGGCTTTAGCTTCGGCAGATGTTAGTCCCTTTGCTGTGGACTGCACTTCAGCCAAAACCTCTTCCACTTCGCTTGTGTAGAATTGTTTCATTCCTTTTTTACCTCACAATTTATTTTTTTGTTGTTAATTATTTTCCGTATTTTTCTTTTAGTCTTCTCTTATTTTCGGCAACATTCTTTGCGTTACGCAATTGGGTTTTATCCCAAGCATTGCTGAAGAATTTAAGTAAACTTAAAACCTTTCCAAATGGATTAGGGTCCACTTTATTTATTGTAGCACATTTTATACCTACATTGTCAATAATCTTATAATTATATTTAACGCGCGCAAGGAAATCTTTGTAGTCGGTATGATAGTCACTCCAACCACGCTCTGCAACTGCAAGTAACCTTGGGAATGTTTGACGATGTATGTCTTCTTCGCACTTTACATATTCTGCCCAAAGTGGAGCTTCTACGCCCAATATGTTTTCGGTTTTTTCGATACCCTCAATTTCGGGATTGAGCGCAAAGGTTTTCTTTAGTGGTGTCATGCCATATGGATAATCTAAATAATAGTTAAAAAATGGACTTATTATACCCTTTTTGCCACGATTGATTTCGCGTATAGCAGCTTCCTTGTTGACAGGGGCTGTTTGCCAATAGTGTACAATTATGCTGTCGTCAACATTTTTGCCCACCATGCCATCATTCCAATTTATTACCGTTTTGCCATTTTCCAAGCAGAAACGAGCAAGTTTTGCCATAAAGTGTGCTTGAAGCTCGTCTTCATCCTTGAGTCCGTTTTCAGCCATTTCGCGTTGACAATCTGGGCAATCCAACCAATGTAGTCGGAGTGCTTCGTCCCCACCCAAGTGAATGAGCTCAAAGGGGAAGATTTCAAACATCTCTTTTAGCACATTTTTGCAGAACTCTACACTACTCTCCTTGCCAGCACAAAGAACTTCGGGGTGTATACCAAAGCTATCCTTTACATCTATCTTTGTGTTGAAGCAATCAAGCTCTGGATAAACACTTATCGCAGCAGCAGTATGTCCTGGAATATCAAACTCTGGGAGTACATCAATGTGGTATTGCTTGCAATACTCCACAATCTCACGCATCTCTTCCTTGGTATAGTAGCCATGCACTGGTTTTCCGTCCCCACGAGTGCCATCACGATATGATGCAAGAGATGTTAGAAGTGGATATTTGTCCACTTGTATTCTCCAGCCTTGATCGTCAGTAAGGTGCCAATGGAAGATGTTGATTTTGAATCTTGCAATACCATCTATTATCTTTTTGATAGCATCAATAGAGTGATAGTGTCTTGCACAATCCAGCATATATCCACGATATTGATATCTTGGATAATCCAACACTTCAACATTTGGGAGCGCTCCAAGCTCGCTCAAGTTTTTGAGAGTTACGCCGGCGTAATAAAAGCCCTTTTCATCCGAAGCCTTTATGAGTATGCCATCGTCGTTTATTGTAAGGGCATATCCACTACTTGGTATGCTGTCATCTTGGAGCATACGCGCGCTACCAAGCTCATAATCATAAGTCTTTTGTGAAAGGATTTTTTGCTCGCGTGGCTTTGGAATAATTGGTAACATCTTAACCTCCATAAGTGTAGGTTATTGCAGGAACAACATAGTCCTGTTCACCATCTGACATCGACGCATTTTGTATGTTTAGAGTGCCTAATGTTGCTGGTTTGGTTGCCTTTAGTGTTACTATTGTTGCGTTATCTTCTATACTATCATATCCGTTTAGTGAGTAAACGACAATGACAGCCGAGCTAACAGATGATTGGTAGCACTCAAGACCGAATTTGTCGCTTGCAACCTTGATTTCACTTAAAGCAATTCCTCCTGTTGTAGAAACAGTAAAGCGCATTGCATATACTCCATTTGCTACCATGGAAGCATTTTTTGCTTTGACCGAAACATCAAGTGATGCCCCACCGTCAACAACTTCAAATTGATAACGGAAGGATGTATCAATGGAAACTGCATTTGTTACCTTGTAAATGAAGTTGGCGCTTTGTCCACGATATGTTACTGTTAGTGTAGCGCCAGTTGTAGTCTTTGATGTATCAAAGCCACTTACCATTCCTAAAGTAATGTTTACATTTTCCGTTTTGCCATCAACATATGTTACAAGGATTTTGGAGTTTGTTAAATCAAGGCTCTCGTCAAGAGCATAGCTTTCTTTGAATGCCCCTTTTACAATTTGTATTGATGATACCTGTCTTTCTGTCTTTGTGCAAGAAACAAGCATGCACAAGCAAAGGGCGCATATAAGGAGTGATAGCATTAATACTCTAAAAACTTTCTTACTCATACTTGTCCTCCTTGCCCTTTAGTCGTGTGGGTGTTGTGATAAAGCTCCTTGCTGTATCGGTTAGTGGTACATTCCTTGGTGCGCCACCCGTCTTGCGTGCATATCCTACAAGGTCGGTTAGGTTTGCCTTTCCATCTCCGTTACAATCCATAACTTCACTCTTTGCTGTGCCATCTGCAAGCATACCAGCCATACCAGAAATATCCGTTCTATCAATGACGCCATCTCCGTTTGTATCGCCATTGAGATAAATTTTGAACACAAAGACTTCTACGCCATCTTTGTTTACAAAGATGAGCTTGTCCCCTGTTGCTGTCTTCTTTGTGCCACTTGTACTTGGGTCAAGCATACCGAGCGTTACACTGTGATACTTTGCAGTGAGGTATGGGCTAACCTTTACTGATGCGTAAACTTGGGCAATCGTTGTAGGCTCACTAACAGCTATTTGTCGTTTTGATAAACTGGATTTGATGCCTTCTACTACCTTTTCTTGACAAGCAAGGGTTTCTTTACTTACGGTAATGTTAAAGAATGCACTCAAGCCACCACTTTCTACTGTTACTTTTTGGCTTCCAGCAAGAAGGGTGGAATAAGTGATGTTGAGCTTTTTGATTTCGTCGCCTTGATATATAACCTGTCCCGCCGCCGAATAGGTTACGGTAACCTTTGCGCCCGTCCAGTTTACAACATCGCCATATCCATATGCCACAAGGTTTGGTGCCTTTGTGATAGATAGGTTTACAATGGTGTCACTTACACTTACTTCCACTTTGGCAGTATAGTTTACACCACTATATACATAGTTTATGGTAACAGTTTGCTTGCCTATTACTTTGTTATTAAATGTGGTGCTATAGCTCTTTTTGTCAAGATTGGTTACCATTCCGTTTGCGTATGTTGCGCGTACAACGATACTCAATTCTTCACCATATTTATACTCTAACTTGGAGCCACTCAATACAACTTCCAAAAGAGATACATAGTTTGGTATCAAACAGCTTCCACTCCATACTTGCTTTGGTGTTTGTACGCCTTCGCCCTTATAGTAGATGCTGATTCGTTGATATTCCCCTATCTTATCAACGGTTGAGTTGAGCTCTGGAGTATAATAGAAGTCCTCGCTATTGTAGGATACTTCCTTTGTTGCGCCACTTATCATTATGATAGTATAAGTGGATGTTGGATCAAACTTATCGCCCTTGCTATATTGTGTCTTTGGAGCAGTTTTTAGGGTTATATCCTTGAAAGCATCCAAAACAACAAGCTTAAATGATGTTGTTACTTTGGGATTTGCAATATAGCTTACAGTTACGATTTGCTCACCAATTTGAAGGTTGCTATAACCGGATACACTATAAGCACCCTCATCAAGTAACTCTGCGCCATGACGAGCATATATACCATATACTTCAAATGAAACTTCTTCGCCCCACAAAATGGTTATATCGTCAATGGGACGGAATGCTGAAACATAGTCGTTTATAGTTATTTCAAGTTCAAACCACCTATCAAGATAGCGTGCCATTAGTGTTTGAGTGCCAATATGCTCGCTGTCATAACGAAGTTCCATTGGCTCGATATCTTGCGTTTCGCCTGTTGTGTAGACAATGGAAATATAAATATCAAGGCTATCGGGATTGCCATTTATCAATTCGCCATAGGTGTATTCTGTCCTTGCGCCCTCCTTGATTGCAACTGACTTTGCACTTTGGAAACCAAATGCCTCAATGGACAAATCCCATACTGCAATGGAGCTGTACGAAGCTGATTCGCCACTCAATGTTTGCATTGATACATATATCTTAATTAGACAGTCTTGCTTGCCCACCAATGTGTTATCAAAACTATCCAAGCTATACCAAATACTCTTGCTGTCGTCGCTTGTGATTACAACATCTTCTGCTCCACTTTGTACAAGAGTAAGTCCAATATAAACATCACTACCTACTTCGTAATAGTAGTATGATGTATCACTATCCTTGCCAGTTGTTTTATATTCGCCAGAAATATAAACGGTAATTATCGTCGTTGTGGTGTGTGTTTGGTCGGTTTCGGGGTCAATATAGCTTACCTTGATGATGTGTGAGCCCACTCTCAAGCTATAAAGAGCATAAAACTCACTTGCTGGATTGCTTTCTTCGGAGTGGATATCCTCTACTTCAAACTCGGCAAGCTCCATTTGACGAGTTGCACCACTCATCATATTGATGTCAACAAACTCGGATAAATCAAGTGCTTGTCCGTATAAATAGGCAGTTTTGACTGGTTGGAAACTTATTTCCCTTGCGTAATCCACAACAGTTACTTCTTCGGTTAGCACAAACTCTGTGCCCCATACAGCATCGGTATAGGTGTATGTCAACAGCTGGGTGCCAACCTTTGTCTTATCATATCCGGAGAAATGCTCTGCACTAAATACATTAGGACCACTTTGGTCGCCCGATGCGTAGTAGACCATATATCCACCACTAACTGCATCAAGGTCGTAATTGTATAGGTATCTCTTTGTGGGGTCGGTTACCTTTTCGATGGATACAACATAATCTTTGACTGATACGCTAAATGTTGTTTCAACACCCATATACTCAACTGTGAGAAGTTGTGTGATAGATGTCTTGTTGTATTTGTCGTATCCACTTATCATATCCTCGGTCATAACCATATCTTCTACCGAATCGCCAATGGTTACTTTGAGAATATATCTTGATAAATCCAAATCTTCGCCATATTTATAAAGGGTGGAGCCACCATTAAGGTCAACAGCGATTGCACTAACTTCGCCAACTATTGATATGGTTATGGTTGCGCTAAACTCTCCTACCTTTGCTGTGATGGTTGCCTTTTGTCCAACATTGCCCTTTGCTTGTATTACACCCATAGACGATACACTAACAATGCTATCGTCGCTTGATGAGTAAATGGGGAGATACTTGGAGCTATCAATGCCTTCGGGTAGATAGTTGAGTGTTAAATATGCTGTGCTACCATGCAAAATACTTCTCTTGCTTTCGCTGAATGCAATACCTTCAAGAGCCTTTTCTTCATAAACTTCGATGGTAAATGTTGTTGTTATTCCTGTACCATTATCCTTTATGGTTGCTGTTGTCTTGCCAACACTAACACCATATACAACAGCTATTGTATAGTCGGTTGCAGTTATGGTGGCAACAGAAATATCCTTGGAGCTGAATATCATCCTTGCATAAGTTGCATTTGTGGGAACATATAGCACGCCACCAAGTGTTACGCTTTCGCCTTTAGGCACTCTCATAACACCACCAGAAACATTGGTTAAGCCATTGATTGCAGTAACAGGAATGTACTTATCATACAAAAGGTTGCCAACACCAATGTTTGTACCGTACTTTGTAAAACCAGAGCCACGGAATTCTACAACACCATCTTCACGCAAGAATGCACTATGATACTCTCCACCTGCTATATCAATGATGTCGTATAGCTCACTTACCATGCTTTGACCATAAGAGTTATCGCCTGTTGCTATAACAGTGCCATCTTCCTTTATTCCCAAAAGATGATGTACCCCTGCCGATATCTTCTTGACCCCATTAAAGGCGCTCAAATCGGCACTTGGGAGCGTTCCAACAATTTGTACACTGCCATCGTTTTTGAGCACTGCAACGAAGTTTAAACCCACTTCTACTTGTTTTGCGTTGGTTATATTGCTTAAAGCAGATATTTCGTCAGCAGTAAAGTTGCCTGTTGCAACAACGGTGCCTGTCAATGTAAGACCAACCACCCTTTTGCCAATTGCATCAATCGCCTTTATACCACTCCAAGCATCAACATTCAGTTGTCCCTTGTCGTTTAGCCCTACTGAAAGCACGGTTCCATCTGTCCTCAAACCATAGCTACAATATGTGCCAGCTGAAATAGCTTTGATATCATACCAACCAGATACTTGAGTTTCGCCATAGTAATCGTCGCCAACTGCAAGTACATTTAGGTTTTTGGTTAAAAGTAGTGTTTGGGTATAGCCAAGCGCAACTGATGTGATACCTTCATATCCCTCAATTGCCCATTGTCCTTCGCTTGAAGTGCCACTTGCATCAAGGGTACCATCACGCTTGATGCCTACAGTCATCTTTGTGGATGCAACAACTTGTGCGTGTAGCTCTGTCTTGGAGCCTACAATGGTATCCCAACCAATGTTTGCGCTGTCTTGAACTGCAAGCTCGTCAATAACCTTGCTGTCGCCATCTGCATCAGTTACTTTTAGCACAGCCTTTGTGGGCTTTTTGTCACTCAAGAATGCGCCACTTGTAAATACACCAACTGGAATATCATTTCCCTTGTCGGCATAGATAAAGTCGGATTTTATTAGGCGTGCCCCTGCATTGTACTCAAGCAAAAATCTGCCTTGATTGAGCTCATTTTCCACCAAAACATCACCATTTTCGTCTTGTAGCTCAATGGTGAGCGCTGATAGATACTGTGGATTGATATCTTGGAACTCTACATTTGCAGTTACACCAGCAAAGGCTGTTGAATTTACCATATCAACATCCTTGAGTGCAATCTTGTCATCAAAGTAGTCGTCCTCAACCATATCTTGACCAAGACGAACGCTAAACTCAACACTGCTTTCGCTTATGGAAAGAGCTTCTATAACGATATCGCTGTTGCTACCATCACTATAAAAAATGGTGCTAAAATCATATAATCCTGTGGAGTTTTCCTTACCAACCTTGTTGAAATATTGGTTGTTGGGAGATAAATATGCATAGCCAATGTCGTATAAACTGTTGGAATACATCAGCTTCATGCTTTGTCCGTCCTTCATTTTGATGGTTGGACGGAACACAAACACTTCGTCTGCCCTATTGCCTGTGCCCTTGTAAATACCGTTGACATTACCTTCTGATGTGCTAAAATCAGCTGGCTCCTTTACGCGATAAATTATAAGTCCACTACCTGGGAGCAAGGAGTCATAGCCCGACTTGGTAACACGACGATACTCTATCATAAAATACTCATCTTTTGATGTGGGTATTTTGTATGCGAGAACATCATTTACCGATGTTGCGCTACTTACAGGAGAAAGCGAATAAACACCATTGCCTGTGATATCCACAATTTGATTTTCCCCTATGCCACCAATATAGTTTTTGCGCATATAAGTCAAAAGATATTGTGGGGTGTCAAGGTCGTTTTCCATAAGGTCCCACTTGCCAACGGTTGCAATATCGGTGGATTGGTCTGCTGATGCGTAGTAGTGATATAGGTCTGGAGCGCCAAGAACATGGGCTGTCTCGTGACACAGCACACCTAAAGTGATATTTTTCTCAAAGTTAAAGGCATATTTGCCCACTTTTTTGCCGTTTATAACGGTATAGTTGTTGTCTCCGTCAATAGCATCAAGGCTGACACTATGTGGCCACAAAAGAGAGCCCCAAGTGGTGCTTGATTGTCCAGAAACTATGATGGAAACAGAGTCGATGTATCCATCGTTGTTGACATCAAGATTGGTGCCGTTTGAGAAAGTGATATACTCTGTTGCAGCCTTGATTGCGTTGGTAACAAGAGTTGACTCCCTTGTCCAACGGTTGGAGCTGTTGGTGTTATAGTAATCACGGCTCTTTGCGTCTTGATAAACAAATACTGTGTTGCTGTTGTAGGGAATAACGGAGTTGATGGTTATGGTATTGTTACTCATAACCTGATAGTAACTCTTGAGCGACATTGATGTGCCATTAAAAGTATTCAAAAGGTCTGTGGTGGGACTAAATTTATCTCCGTTGAAAGCTATAAAAATGGTAATGTTGCTTATATTTTTTGCGCTACTTGTGTTTCCAGCAAGCACAGGCTTGGTTTCAACCACACTCATGCCATCCAAACCCTTGGCATTTTCTTGCACTTCTTCAAGGGCAAAATCGACATCTCCTATTTGCATTCTCAAAGAAGATGCTATCTTTTGTGGTTCAGCATAGCTCACGCCACTTGTAACAGGCCTTCCTTGGTCGGAAATCGCATATTCAAGTGTGGCTTTGTCTTCATCTTTAAGGAGAATGTAGCCCCTATTATCGTGTAAATAAGAGTAGCTCTCATCACCACTTTCATAGTAGTAAGCCTTTTCCCCTGTGTTAAGAGTCATTTCTCTTATGAAGGTAAACTCGCCATAGTTATAATCCGAGCGAAGCTGACCTGCCTCAATAACTTTTTCCCCACTAAAATCTATGCTCAAGCAAGCTATGATAGCGCAAGCTACCACAACAAATGCTACAATCAAGATTTTACCATAATTTCCAATTCTTTTCATAATCTACCCACCAATAGATAGTTATACATATTAATTATACTATGGAATAGTATAATCGTCAATATGGGAAAAATTGCAAGGGACTACCCCTTTCCCCCTAAAAATTAAAACACAATAGTCTATATGAGATACACGCAAAGAAAACACCCCGAAGGGTTGCTGTACTTTTGATGTACTGCGCCCTGACGGAGTATTGTTGTTTTATAAAGTAGGTCGCTGAAGAAAACGCGAATAAAACGCGATTATTTATATGAGATACGAGCAAAGAAAACACCCCGAAGGGTTGCTGTACTTTTGATGTACTGCGCCCTGACGGGGTGTTTTGCTTTGTGAAGTAGGTCGCTAAAGAATCGCGTTTTAGACGATATCGATAGAACAGAATACCTTTAGTACCGTGCCACTGCCGAAGTCCATATCAGTTACCAAGGTGTAACGACCGGAACGCTTGCTGGACTCGGTGCTGATTGCGCCGAAGCCTTCGGGAACCAAGGTACCGTATTGTCCGTTAACTGGGTTCCAACGGTTTGGATCTTCCTTTTGGTTGGTCCAGTAGACCTTTGCGTTTTGCCATGGGATCAAGTACATGAGGTCGTACTCGAAGCCTTCAGATGTTTGTGATGTGAATACACCACCTATTCCACCTGGGTTGTATTCAATGGTAGGTCTGTATTCGGTTACTGCGATGGTTGGTAGGTAACGGAGATCGAACATTGAGTTTACGGATACTCTGATTACTGGTGCGCCAGTTTGTTGCATTCTATTGTTCTTGTAAACAACGCGATAGCTTGTTGCATCCTTTGGCATTGTTACGGAGTTACCAACGATGTTAACTGCGCCAAGTGCACTCATATCTTGTGGGTACAACCACTCTTCTGGGAGTAGAGGTCTGAGTTCGCTATAACCGAACATCGCATCTGGGTTGTGCAAGTATGCACCGAATGACTTGAGGTTGTCATATGGGCCCTTGCCACCGTTTGCTTCCTTAACTTCTGGAGCATCCTCGGTTGCAGGATCTCTGTATACGGTAAAGACTATCTTGCCACCTACTGACTTGGTTGCCTTTGGATATGCACGCTCGCTTGTTGCGTCCCAAGTGATGAATGCGGAGTATCCTGAACCATCATCTGTGTAGTGGTATGATGGGGTGTGCATTGTGCTTGATACCATATAGCTTTGACCTTCTCTTGAAATACCAAGTGGGTAGGTGTCGCTATTGGTGCCACCTGATGAGTAGTAGCTGGTTACTCCTGATGAGTATTCAACTGGTATCCATCTGGATGAGCCAAGGGTTGAGCCTGCAAATAGTTGCTTATAGGTGCTTTCAAGGGTGATGCTTTCGCCAAGTCTCATGGAGTACAAGGTTGGGATGGTGTTGTTAACAAGTACCTTGTTGCTATTTACATAGAAGCCCCACTTTACTGTTTGACCACCACGACCACCAAGAGTCATGTTAGCATATTGTCTTACTGTAGATGCTGCGCTCCATTGTACGGAGTCGAAGTTCCACTTGCCGTAGTTGTTGCTGTATGAGCCACTACCTGCTACACCTTCGAATGTGTACTTGCGTCCACTTGGGAATGTGATGGTGTAGGTGTCGTTCCTGTAGATGCCACTGCCTGCAACGATTTCTACATTACCAAGGGTTGATACTGTCAAGATATCCTTCTTGTATACGGAGCTGTTGCCTGGCATCAAGATTACTTCTTCCTTGCCATATTGATAGGTTTCGGAGAATAGGATGTCTTGTTGTTGTGCTGTATCCAATTGCCACTCATCGGAGATGTTGAACTTGAATGAATAGGTTTGTCCATCAAGGTCAAGTTGGAATGCAGTTGAGTGATCGAATACATTGTACTTAATTCTTGTACGGTTGTTTACGATGTTATCCCAGTTGGTTTCTGACATGAATGAGTAGGTTGCATAGTCTGTTGAAGCCATATCAATCTTGTTATCCATGTTCTTGCCAACATATACAAGAGCTTGTGTTGGCATTGGGATACCACCCTTTGTGATGTAGTAGTATGGGCTATCTACAAAGTAGGTGTCATAGTAGTATTGACCGTATTGTGTTGGTGCCCATCTGATTGGTGCTCTGCCTGATGAATCTGCCTTGAATGAATTTGGATCGTTTTGCTTTAGCCACTCCATGTAATCCAAGGTGTAAGCAGTTGGATCGTTTTCGTCCTTATGAGAGTTCTTGTCGTAGAATCTTACGCCATGGATGTAGGATTCTGCTACTGGAACATCAAATCTTGCGAGTTGTTGTCCCTTTGCACCAAGACCAAAGCCTGGGATGGTGATGTAGAATCTTGCATCCTTACCCTTATGTCCAAGACCTCTTGCTCCGTCAAGAACAAAGTTCATCTTGAGAGCAGCTTCTTCATCCTTAAACTCTAATTCATCTGCAAGAGATGCGCTGTTTGCACTTGCAAGTTGTCCAAGTGAGAAGGTGATGCTTCTTGTAGCAATCTCTCTGCCTTCTGGTAGGTTGCCGAATGCTACGGTGAATTGTCCCTTTGTGAAGTACTCTTCGGTTACTGCTGCGCTTACATCATCAACATAGCTGTAGAGATATGGTTGGATTTCGTCCTTGCCCTCTTGTAGTACATTGGTGAATGCTGTTGCAGTTCTGTCGTAAACGATTACCTTGTATCTCAATGATTGTTGGAAGGTGCCCTTGTAGCTTACGGTTGCAGTAACAAATCCTGTGGTTGAACCTGCATAAGTGCGAATTACCTTGCTGTCATCCCACTCTACGAGTACGCCACTGCCACTTGTAGCAAAGCTACCTACTGTGCCATCTGCGTATACAACATTGTTACCAACTTGTGGATATACATAATCCTTGCCGTATGCTGCAAATGGGTCAAGTTCGAAGTGCATTGATACTTCTACGCCTTCATAATCAGTGTCGTAAGCATATCTGCTTTCGTCTGCTGTGAAGAGTGATACAACCTTTCTGTTAGCGTAGTGAACTGGGATGGTGACGGTTTGATATCCACCAAGGTCGTTACCGATGGTTGCATATAGTCTTGCAGTACCACCTTCAACACCAACGGTTCCACTTCTTCTACCATGACTATCAAATGTAGTTAGTGCATCTACGCGATCGTACAAGATGTCGGATTGGAAGGTGTTGCCAGAAACTGTGTTGAATACACCAGCTTCGGTTGTTGTCATAACATCTGCTCCTTGTCCTACGAATGGGTCAAGCTCGGTTGCGAGTGAGCTATCTACACCATAGATATCAAGTTCGTATACTTCCTTTAGACCACTTTCGTAAGTCATATTGTGGATGGTGAGTGATACAGATGTTGTAAACTTGGTATCCCTACTTGCAGATGCTGATGTTGAGCCATAATTGAAGATTGCTTCAACACTTCTACCTGTGTATAGGTTATTCAAGTTGGTGGGACGGTTGGTTGCTGTATCCCTGATTTCATAGCTATCAGCAGTTAGGTTGAAGATGATTTCCTTATCATTGTGTTCAAAGATGTTGGATGATGTATCTTCGCCCTCGATGCGGTTTACCATGAGCATTACTCTTCTGAAGAAGAAGAAATCGTCGGATGCAAAGTCTTCTGAATACTTGGTTTCATATGGGTTGAGTGCAAGTTCAGCTGTAAATATTGTGAACTCTGCTCCTGCAACTGATGCACCAAGAGTATCAACAGCCTTTTGCCAATCTTCGTGGCTTGCATACTTGGATACATAAACTGCCCTGCTCTCACGGTTGAGAACGGTTACTGGGATTTCGATTGGTTGAGCAGCTTGTCTGCCATCTTCTGATGGGATATAGATGGTTGCAATAGCTGCCTTGTTGTTATCTCTGTTGAATTCGCCACCAGCCATGGTCATTTGAGATAGGATTCTCTCATAAGACCAATCAACATCGATTTCAACAGGTGAACTATGATAGTTGAAGTGTGCAAGTACCTTGCTTGGTAGACCTTCGAATCCTACGAATGGGTCTACTACCAATCCGGTGATGATGCCATCGTCATTAGTTCTTACAACAGAGTTTTGTGATAGACCAGCACTTGTTACGCTGATGTCGGTTAGCCATGTTGAATGTAGGTATACCTTGAATTGGAAGATTTGTTCGGTTGCTCCTGAACCAAGGGTTGCCTTTACATTATATGTGCCACCGGTGAAGTTGTAGGTTAGGCCGGTTGTATCGAAGGTGAGGTCATACTTTTCTTCTTCACCACTTTCGAATAGAACGGTTACGCCTTCATTGAATGCCTTGACTTCAACCATTACATCGTCGCCTGTTACAAGGTAGGTGCCATCCTTAATTCTGGTGTATAGGCCACTTTCTTCAATCTTGTCGGTTAGAGCCTTAACATCTACGCTACCACGATATGCAATGTAGTAAGTATCAAGAGCTTCGTTGTAGTATACCTTTGCGATTTGTCCATTTGCCTTTGCATATTCAGTTGCTTTGTTCCAACCATTTACTGCGCTTGGCCATACGGTTTCTTCAACAAGGGTTGCTCCTTCGATTGCTTGTGCAAGACTTGTTGCATCGCTAATCAAGGTGTTTGCATTGTTCTTACCATTGCCGATTGCAACGATAGTTGCAAGTCCAAGTGCGCTGAAGTCGATTGGCTCATAGATGCTACCTGTGATGTTGGTATTTGCATCGGTGTACCATGTCTTGATACCAACTGCAACACGGCTTTCTACGATTACCATTACTGGTAGTTCTTCTCTTACATCAAGAGCGCCTGTTGTAGAGCCAATGATGTTGCCTTCTTCGTCAAGGGTTACGATGCGCTCAACGCCACCAAAGTCAAGAGTTACACCAACTTCAAGGTCAACATCGTTTGTGGTGGTTACTCTGTAATCCA
The DNA here is from genome assembly GCA_017533505.1 of Clostridia bacterium. Classification (GTDB taxonomy): domain Bacteria; phylum Bacillota; class Clostridia; order Christensenellales; family DTU072; genus Stercoripulliclostridium_A. Next base: position 39,076 of record JAFXIB010000109.1, read on the forward strand.
TTGGGATGTCAGGATATCTTACATCAAGAGCCTTGTTGAGTCCCAAGCTGGTTTGAACATCAAGCATTCCGTTGGTTAGTCCAAGTAGATTGTCAAGTTCAGCTTCGATACCAACAACTGCATATGGGTTGAGTCGTACGGAGTTAGGCAATGTGTAGTTTACGATATGCTCTGCATTGATGGTGAAGGTTACCTTCTTTTGGATGTAACCGAATACATCATCACCAATCCAAGCAAGAGCTTCGATTTCGCCACCATTTACACCGTAGCCTTCAATGTACTTCCAGTATACATTGTATACATTGGTTTCAAGTGCGCCACCAACTGTGAGTTGAGCGAACTTTGGTAGTTCAAATACATCAAATGCGTTGTATGTGAAGGTGTTGAATTCTTGAGTTAGAGATTCATCTGAGTAGAATGTTACTTGGATGTCGCCTCTTGGGTTCAAGTTGACATAGTTCATGTTGAGAACTACTTGGTTGTTTGCCTTGTCGCCAAGTGTTACTGTGCCACAAATACCAGCAGTTGCCTTGTAGAAGTCGAACTTGTCATCGCCAAAGTCGAAGCTTACTGGTACTGAACCAACTGTGCCGTCTGCGAATGTTACATCAAGTGCTGTTGGTAGTGCAAACTTGAATGGGTCGCCGATGCTCAAGATATATGCACCATTTGTGCCTTCGCCGTTGACTGCGTTCTCTTTATATTCTACAGAGTAGCCAGTTTCGGTGGTGTTATTGATGCTTTCGATGACCTTTGCAGGTAGCATTTCTTCGGTGAGAGTGAAGGTTACTTGTTGTGACCAGATGTGGTTGCCTTCCTTGTAACCAACATTGCCGATTTCAATGTTAATTTGTGGAGCATCTTCTCCTTCGTAGCTGTAGCTTGGCTTGAAGCCGTTAGCATCAACATAGCTCCAAGAAATGATTTCAAATGCCTTGGTGCCGATTGTGTTGTTTGCTACTTGGTGGATGGATGCTGTGATACCATCTTGAGCAAGAAGTGCATCGATACCTGCATCTGCATCGTATAGATATACTTCCATTGCTGGAATGTTCAAGCTGGAGATAGTTGACTTGCTGAGTACAATACGAACATGCTTGATGGTTACATAACCGAATACATCGTCGTGTAGGAGAACATCAGCAAAGTACCAAGCGCCTTCGAAGGATGGAGCGATAAATCTTACATTGGTGAGATACTTCTTACCATTGATGATTACTTCATCGCCTTCAACTTCGTCTGCCCAATCGGTAGACTCAATGTCGAAGTATACTTGGGTTGACAAGGTTTGGTTGCCACTTGCTGTGCTGAACAATACCTTTTGTTCGTTTTCAAGAACGCTTGCGTTATCGTCGATTTCGGTATTTGTTCCGGTAATGTAGTAGCTGGAGTATGGATATACTGTGATTTGATCTACACTGCGTGGGCTTCTTCTTTCGACAGTGAAGTCAACTGCAATTTCTTGGACATTGTCATCTCTACCAACCACTGCAGTCCAAGTGTAGGTCCAGTTTCTATTGTCGCTGTAGTTGTAATCAAGCTTTGCTTGATCGTCTGCACGCCAGTAGAAGTCTTTGCCTTCAACCAATGTGGTGCGATAGAAGATGTTGTCTGCATCTACACCATAACCAACATCGATGGTATTTGGTAGGTTGAATGCGTTGACTGAACCTGATGCAAGATAGATTGCTGTTCCAAGATCCAATCCAGCACCGATTGCACTCATGTTGTCAATATGCTTCTTGTTGAGCATTCTTGCTTCTTCAAGAATGGTTACATATGCTTCGAAGTCTCTTTCGCTTACGCCACTTACTACGATATACAATGTACCATTTGTTGCTTCGTAAGCCTTGATGCCAGTGTTTGTTCTGTTGTATTCAGCGATACCACCAAACTTTGCTACCTTGGTTGCTGGCCATAGAGCTGAACTTACTTCGGTGTTGTTTGCCTTGATAGCATTTACATCAAGATCAGCAATGGTTGCTTCTACACCTGCTGGGTAGATAGCCATTACCATGTCATAGCCGATTTCGAAGCTTACGAGTAGAGTTGCATTTTGTCTTGCTTCAAATGGAGCAATATCACGATCAATAATGGTTTCTTCAAGGTTATGCTCAACAATCTTCTTGGGCAATACATTGATGTAGATGGTGATTACTTGCTTGTTGCCCATTGCATCTTCAACGGTGAAGTATACTTCGTAAAGTGGGTGTGAAGTTGCTTCAAGGTCAAGATCTCTGATTGAGCTTGCATCAACACTAACTACATTCCAGTTATTGATGGTTGTTGTCTTTGCATTGCCGTTTTCGTCAAGAACAACATTGTTTTCTCTATCAGTTTCATTTACGGTGATATCAATCCACTTGATACCCATGATGTTGTTGTAGAGATTGCTGTTCTCAATTGGGTTTACGGTCAATACATTTTCTTGTAGTTGTGCTTCAAAGTTAGAGGTTGTGCCACTGTAGTGGTATACTCTTTCGTTATCAGCAAGAACTGCATAGTTTGCAGAGTTGTTTTCGATCAAGCTATTTACGCCCTTGCCTACCAAGTAGTCGCGATATGACTCGAACTCATCAAGAGATACACCTGTGTAAACAAGATATACTCTGTCGGTTGAGTTGTCACGATACATTGTCAAGGTGTTCATTGCGCCCATGTATTCTGGGAATGAACCATACATTGCTGTTAGATCGGATACGGTAATGTTGTCAACAACTTGAGCAACATTGCTTACATATTGTGAATTGAAGCCAGCGATGGTAGCGTTTTCTCTGCCAACAGCTACTACCATTGTGCCACCCTTTTGATATACAAGGTTTACACCCATTACGGAGCTAATTCTATTGGTTGAAATAGCTACGCAGTTCTTTACCTTGATTGGTACTTGGATGGTGACTTCTTCAGAATCCTTACCAAGCATGATGTGATCCCAGTTGTCATAGGTACGCTTGAAGCTATATGTCAATGATGCATATGCGGTTGAACCATCATACTTGACTTCGGTTTCGCTCAAATCCCACTTGAGATCGTTGAATACATATCTCTTGAGGATGTAATCGGTTTCTTGTCCGTAGATGTTGAACTTTTGATATACACCTTGTTGCATGTAGCGTAGCTTTGCAGTGTAAACCAATGTGCTTGGGAGTAGCTTGATGTACTCATCTGGGTTGTAGGTGAGAGGATCAATTTCGGGTAGTGAGAGAACGGGCTCGGTGTTGTCCTCATCAATTACCCAGCTGATTTGTTGATTATTTCTTATGCCTTGTTCTTCAAGCTTCAAGGTAGAATCTGGGTCAACCATGATACCAGCTTCAACTTCAGCTTGGATGTATTGAACTTCACCATTTCTATCTTTAGAATAGGTTTCTTCTGCGCAGTAGCCAATGATGAAGCCCTTTGTTCCTTCCTTGCTTGGAGCAAAGCTGAGCATTGTGAAGTCCCAATATACTTCTACACCAGCAGATTCGGATGAGTTGCCGTCTTCGAAGTTAGCATAGTTACGGTTTGGTAGGATATCCTTGATGTCTGTTACAACATATGAACCATCAGAATTCAAGTTGTGACGGATACCTGCAGTTTCAGATGCCCATGTACCACCATAAGCTGTGAAGTCCAAGATATTATAAGGATCGTGGAATACAATCTTTGTGGGAGGAATCATCATGATTTCCCTCATACCTGTGCTACCATTTGCCTTTGAGTTGTAGAACTCGGAAGTCATGGTGGAAACAGATCTCATATAGATACCAGTATTGTTGATATCGATTTCTTGGAATCTGTCGTCCTTTGCACTCATGAGAGTCAATGCTTCTGCAAATGGTCCTACTGTATCATAATTGAGTCCTGTTGGGTTGCCTTGAGCATCTCTGATGATTGGGTAACGGCTTACATATGAGAAATTGTAGCCTGAAAGAGCTTCGCTGTATAGTGCACTACCGGTTGCAAGTCCTGCCCAGTTGAAGTTTGGATCGTACAAGTTTTCACTTACCATCCAGCTGATGTCACCATACAAGAAGTCTTCGGAGTCAAAGTGTCCGTAAACATCTCTTACATAGGTCTTACCAATCAAGGTCTTGGTTACTGCACCAGTTACAGGGTCAGCAGTATATTGATAATCGTTGATGATTACATAGCTGTTTACGATGTTGGTGTCTACCCAATCGTTTATCATCTCTTCAAGAGCAAGATACTTATCGTCGATTGGGGCGCCGGTTTCGGGGCTATAAAGGATGGTGTCAGCACGGAGAACGGTTGCATTTGGCATATAACCATCTTCTGTTTCAACAACAGAGTAGATTGGGTTGCCATCTTCGTCTGTGCCAGTTTGCTCATACTTGATACCAACTGCACCGAGAGTTGCTTCGGAGTAGCTTGCACCATTCAAGAACAATGTAATTCTATCAAGGAGTGTATCAACAGCATTGTTCAAGGTTACCTTTGCGTATACGCTCTTATCAATGAAGTCGATGTCACGATAGTAACCGGTCTTGATGTTGCCATCATCATCAAATGTTGCGTCGATGTTTACAAGACCATCATGTTCGCCATCGATTACATTCTTTAGGGTTGAGTAACCATATTGTGCGTAGTTGTAGTAGTTGTAACCAACAAGTCTATCGCCCTTTTGTAGCAAGCCTTGGTTGTTGATGAGATCCTTAACATCGGTATCAAGGTGGTCAAATCTTCCACCATTGAGTTCATGAGTTGGATCAATCAAAATCTTGGTGATGTCGTCATCAAGTCCAACCTCTTCGATTGTTGCAGCAGTACCTTCAACAACAGGCTCATATACACCTGTTTGCTCATTGTATTCACTATCAAGGAAGCCATATGCAGTGTCTGCTTCCCAAATTGTTGATGCAATGGCACTTTGTTGTAGTGGGCTTCCTGCCAAGCCTTGTTCTGCAATCATGCTGTATGCAGAGCTGAATGGCAACAAGTGTGATACCAATCTCAATGCTTGGTCGATGATATCCATCAAGAAGTTGATTTCGTATAGTACCATTTGAACGATATTGAAGATACCATTCAAGTCGCCACCAAGAAGTGAGGATATGACGCCAGCAAGCAATGATCCTACAAGACGGCCACCGGCTGTGTACAATGTGTTGGTGTACTCTGCTTGGTTTTCATATACATAGTCAAACATTCTGATATCAAGATCTTCGTTGTACTCACCAATGAAGTTGAGCTTCTTGATATCCTTTTCTTCGGTGCCAGCTGGAACTGCACAAAGGTCAGCCATGTTGTAGCGTTGAGTCTTGGAGATTGGGCTATAACCAGAGTATCCAAGGAGTAGGTTATGTACCATATCGAAGACACCATTGATCATGTCAGAAGCAATCCAAACTTCAATGTAAGTGATGGAGTCGGAAGTATCTTCTCTACCCTCTTCAAATCCTGCAACATAGTTGGTCCATGGAACGAAGATAGGCTTGCCCATTGCATCAAGGTATTGTGATGTGGTGTCAACACCGGTTACGCTACCAAGTAGTGAGCCGAGTACATTACCTGCAAGACCGGATACGATAGAGCCACCAATGCCACCAATTGCATTGCTGATTGCGTTGGTGATTGCGCTGGAAGCTTGACCTTTACCAATACTGATGAGCGCGTTGATGGTTTGGTCGCCAAGACTTGTTAGGTATGAGTATTGAGTTAGTGGGATGCCGTCTTGAGTGTAACCTGCGTCTTCAAGAGATTGATCGTTCTTGTCTACGCTGGATGCATCAGAGACATCGGCACCAAGACGAAGTCTTAATCCTTGTAGTAGAGCTGATGAACTCAAGTCTTTAGTCATCCACTCTGGAACAGGTTTAGGATCAAGGAAGATTTCGCCAAAGTTGTAGTAGTTTGCAGTTTCAGTCAAAGTGAAGCTACCAACATCGAAGTTTACATAGTCGGTTGCTCTTACCTTCAAGGTGTAATTTCTGTGGAGTGCAAGGTTGGGGATATCAAATGAACCGTTGCTTCTCAAGTTGTTAACATTCTTAACATTGATATCACTTTGACTGTTGTTGTTTTGAGCAGCTGCAAGGAAGTTTCTTGCATTGTTTGCCCAGTACCAGTCACCTTGCTCGGAACCAGTATTGTCAGGCTTCTTGTAGTGAACGGTATTTTGGTTGAGACCATTCCAATCGTCAGCCATTCTAATGGTTCTGCCATCAAGTTCAAGCCAGATTTCAACACCACTGAGAACAGGAGTTGTAACTGCCTTCTGCATTGCAACAACTACTCTGTATACAGGAGTGGTGATACCTTGCTCAAGTATCTTTTGTGAAATAAATCCGCGTACTTCAACAATAGCTCTCTTATCGTAGCTTACTGCATGATAGTACATATTGGGGATATTCTCGGTGATAGTGTAGTTTGCTTGAGTATCTGTCTTTAGAGTATTTTCAACAAGATTCTTGATACCAGTTGTTACTTTGTCTGCACTATCAAAGTCATATACATGGTAGAGAATGCCATTTTGTTCATATGATGAGTATACTCTGCCAGCTTGAGCTTCAAGAGCATCGTCAAATGTATCGTTGAAGATGCTGTCGATTTGGTTTGCCTTGCCGTCATCGTAAGTGTTGCCACCCTTTTGATCCTTTGCAAGCAATGTAAATACTTCAGTTGCTGTACCAGAGTCAAGCAAGGTTTCGTCCTTCAATGTGATGAGTATAGCACTCATAGTACCACTTGTAGGCTCGTGATATACGGTGGTCTTGAAGTGCATTGTATATGGATTTTCGGCAGTCCTTGAGTTTGGAGTACCATCAGCATTAAGGTTAAGACCAAGAGTTTGGTTGATAACTTGACCATTTGTCTTTGTCAACCTAATAGTATGGTTGAATCCTTCAAGTGACTCAATAACAACTTGGATAGAACCACTATCTGGTGTTACACCAAGTTCTTGCCATGCACCATTTCTGTAAATTTCAACCTTTGCACCAACCATTGGACGAGTTGCAGTATTGTTCTCGATGTATTCTTCTTCGGTGGTTACCTTGAAGTGTACATTCTTCCAAGTGGTTACGGAGTATGAGTTCAAAGTGAAGTTTGCTTCGGTGGAAGGTCTTTCGTTTGAACGAAGGATTGTTACATAAGGTTGAGTTTCGCCTCTTCTTGGTAGGTCATTATATCCAGTCTTTGTTATCTTGATTGGGTAAGTGTTAGGACGGATATTGATGAATGAGTAGTAACCATCCTTATCGGTGGTGGTTGTATATCTACCATTATCAAGGGTTACAGTTGCACCTTCAACTGGTACATAAGCATTAGCATCAGCATCGAAGGTGTTAACATTACCATAGATTGAGCCATAGTTGGTGTCTTCTGCAACTGGCTTCAAGGATGCAACAAGGGTTGGTAGGAACTCTGGCAAATAGAGGTTTACAAGAGCGATACCACCAGCACCACCACCAAGCAAGTCGTCGATGATTGCACCAAGGCGTAGTGGTGAGCCATAACCGGTTGCATCACCAATCATATCGGCTATCCAGGTCGAGACATACGGTCCCGCAAGATCCCAGACCAGTCCAACTACCGTTCCTGCAATACCATTGATTGCACCAACGATGGTTTCCAGCAACCAGCCTGCGACCGTATTAATCAATCCACTGATATCCAGTACCAAGATGGATGCAAGACTCAAGTGCAATACATTGTTGCGTATGAATGCTGTGAGGGATTGTGGCTCCCAATCGTCTTCGTTGGAGAGTGAGCCTTGTACATTTGCTACTTGGGTAAGCTGGTTGATTGGAATTTCAACCTTGTTGGTTACAGTCTTGTTGAGTGCAAGTCTAATTCTTCTATAAGCATTGTCAAAGAAGATAGGTTCATATGCCTTGAGCAAGCCACCTACATCGATTGAGAAGCTACCAATGTTGATAACCCAGTCAAATGCTCCGCCCTTTGATACGAATGCATGGTCGTATGGAGTCAAGCCATTTTCGTCAGCAAATGCTCTTACAACAGGGCTGAAGTAGGTAGGACCTGTGGTCAAGCTTACACCAAAGCCGATACCGAAGTCGAAGAATACACCCTTTGCCATACCATAGCCAAGGTTTCTCAAGAAGAAGTAATCGTTACGCTTTTCAATATAAATTGTAAAGTCGCTCATTTGGATTACATCAAGGATACCTTGAGCAAGGGTTAGTACGCTGATGTTTGCAGCAAGGTTGCCAGCTGAATCCATACCAACGGTCAAGCCTTCGATACCACCATATTGACTTTCGTCGCCGATAGTTGTGAGCTTGTAGAGTTCGGCAGTCGAACCAAGTGCGATTGCAAAGTTACCTTCGTGTACAGCAAGGTTGATGTAGTTGCCCTTTTGGTCAAGCTTTACACGGAGATTGAGGTTGTTTAGACCTTGATATAGGTTGATTGATAGTCTAAGGTCTGTGAGGTTTGGTAGTACCATACTATCGCCAAGGAGAGTTTGTACTATTGCCATATTGGGGTTGATGATTAGTTCTTCGTTGGAGAGCAAAATCTTGAGGAGTGGTGCATCGGTTGATGTTACAAGGTCCATGATTCCGTTTTGAGCCTTGTCATTCAAGCTGATTGCGCCATCTTGAGCACTTGCAGTAGAGAGTGCGTTGTTTGCATTTACTGCTGCGTTTTCTTTGTCTTCAACGGTGAGAATGCCAGAGAGCATTTCGTTCAAGTTGATACCTTCGTCTCCAAGGAAGGAGCCAAGGAAGCTGTTGAGAATGCCAAGAACATCAACACCATTTAGTGCTGCTTGGAACAAGCCAAGTCCACTGAGGTTTACATAAGCTGTATTGTTCTTACCAAGGAAGTATACACCAATGAGTTCTTCGCCGGTAAGGTTGATTGTGAGTGCCAATGTAGTGTTGGTCATATCTGCAAGGTCTGCAAATACTGTTAGACCAAGTGAGAATACCAATACTGTATTTTGAACATCAAAGTTGATGGTGTCAGCACTCATGCCAAGGAGATTTTGTAGTAGCTCTTGCATTGCAACAAGTTGTGGAGCTTTTTCGGTATCTCTGGTACGAACGCGTGCTTCAAGCTCAAGGTTGAGTGCAACCTTGCTGATTATGCCGATATCTTCGTATACGATACCATCTTCTGCGCTACCTTCAACTTGCTCACGAGCAGTGATAGATGAGCCCTTGTTTTCATCGGTCCACATTTCGAACTTGCCTTGTCTACCATTGAAGCCGATACGGAATGCCTTTTCGTATGGGGTATCATCGGTCAAGCGCAAGCATAGTCCGTATACTCCGTCTTCGTTGGAGTAACCGACTTGAATATTGCGGAACATTGGGAGTAAGAGCTCTGCTCCACCCATAATACCTGCGATAGCATCATTCTTTGATGCGTTTGAAAGTAGTGAGTATACAAGAGCACCAGTAATTGCAAGTGATGTTTCGTCTGCACCAAAGGTTAGGAGCAAGAGTCTTTCTGTCCAGCCATAATCCTTTAGGTATACTCTGTCGATATGTTGGTCTTCAATCTTATCAACGCTTTCAAGAGCATTGTCACCTTCTTGAGTTGCATTTTGAGCATTGAGAGCTGATGTATCAGATGCTGTGCTTGCATTGTCTCCACCAGCAAGACCACCAACAAGGTTCTTTAGTACTGCGCCAAGTTGGAGGCCTTCAAGTTTAACACTTGGGAAGCCAAGACCACTCAAATCAACATAAGCTGTGCTGTTTTCGTAAATACCATTTTCGTCTTGCTCGTAATTACCTACATAGGTGATAAGGATCATAGTCTTATCATTGTAGGTCATTTCGAGTTGCAATCTCAAAGGAGTGATGTCACCAAAGTCGATGAAGAGTCTTAAGTGTAGTCCTATTGCAATTGCAATGTCGTCAATGGGTTGTAGTGCAAGGTTGATTTGGCTAATCATGCTTGCGATGTCGCCACCAATCAAGCCACCTATTGTACCAAGAAGCTCACTCATATCAAAGAGTCCACCAACGGTGTCGTCAATGTTGATTTCAAGATTTACTTCTGCTTCCATCTTATAATCGGAAAGTGGACGGAAGTTTTCTGCAAAGTATGCTTGGAAGTCATCTCTCATCATTCCATCAAGAGGAGTTTCTTCAAAGATGTTGGTGTTTTCACCAAGACCGATGTCAAGGTTGTGGATGGACAACGAAACATTGTACATGCTCTTTGAGCTTGATACAACCATGAGTACCTTGTAGCACTCTACCATACCTGTTCCAAGGTCAACAACTGGAGCAACCTTTAGTGATGCGTTGAGCATTGTACCATAGTGATATAGTGATATAACGCCATCTGCGTTTTCGCTCCATACATAGGTCTTGAGTTGCAAGAACTCGGAAATTGCATCTACTACCTTTTGAGCATTTGCCTTTGATGCTTGTAGATACTCATCACTACCAGGATTCAATGCAGGGTCGATTGCAAAGTAGATAGATGGGTCGTAGATGAAGTAGAATACATTACGGGTTCCGGAGTCTTCAAGAGCAAAGTCTTTGTCTTCGCTGATAACTTGTTGTCTTAAATAGGTGTTTTCTGCACGAAGTGCGATGTCGCCGTTATCGGTAGGAATGGTTGCGCCAATCAAGAAGCCAGCTTCGTAAGTTTCACGAATCTTTTCAAGAGCAGCTTGTTCGCTAACAACGCTAACGAGCTTTTCGCCAAGTGAAGAAATATTTATGCCTGCGATGTTGAGTGCAGGAGCATCAGCTGTGCCTACTACTACAGCAAGGAGAACATCCCCTTCTGATACCTTAATAGATACGCGTGTGTGTGCGCTATCATTAGTAAGTAGATATACGCCAGTAGCATCGTTGTATGCAACGCCATATCCACCACGGTTTGTCAAGCTATCTACAAGAGCATCCTTGACAGCATTTGCACGGTTGTTGATTTCTTCAGCTGTGTAATCAACATTCTTTTCAAGTGCAAAGATGTCTTCTGTGCTGTATACAAGATACTCAACATTTAGACCTGCGCCAACAGATGTGATGCCATATGCTTCGGAATCAAGTGCTGTGCCAAGATATCCGCGTGAAGCATATACGCTATATGAGTTTGCTTCAAAGGTAGCTTCAACACCATTCAAGAATGCTGCTACGCCACCCATTGTGTTCATAAGAACATCCACACTTTCGCTTGATGCGATTGTGGTGCTGATGTCGGCAATTTCTGTTTCAGATGCATCAATTGGTTCTTGATAGTCAAGACCTAAATTGAGTGACAAGGAGTTGCCAGTATTATCAAGAACAACTGCAAGGTTACCAATCTTTTCATCGAATGGGAAGCCAAATAGTTGGTCAAGTATGGTTTGGATTGCAGTTTGTGCTACTACGATAGAAATTGCACCCTTTGTGAATTGGATACTATCAAGTAGTCCAATGTACCACATGGTTTCTTCTTCTTTTTCTTCTTCCTCGTAGTCGTAGATGTTTTCGTCATCTTCTTCAGCTGCATTTTGTACACCATTTTGAGGTGCGTTTTCGCCTGCGTTTGCACCCGAATTGTCGCCAGTAATATCTTCGTCAGCAAGCATACCATATAGGCTTTCAATCAAGTCGTCAAGGGTTTTAACGATGCCACTTGTTGCATTGCCAAGTGTACCACCAAGACTATCAAGGACAGCCTTCAAGTTGAGGTTGAGGAATTGCTCAAATACGGCGCTGTTTAGGGTGATACCTGTTATGCCAAGTTCTTCAAATCCAGCCATGTTCAAGTATAGGCCAAGACCGTTTTCGTTGTAGTCGCTTTCGCTTTGGTTCAATGAGCCTACTACATAGAGAGCAAAGTACTCTTCAAGAACATCGCTTTCGCCTTCAGCATAAGTGCCGTCTTCTTTGAGTTTTACAAGTTGAATTACTGCGTCAATACCCCACTTATCAAGAGCTGTGAGCTTAACATCAGCCTTGATGCGTAGAGTTGCGTCGCCAATGATATCGTTGAGTGCTTGAATGTAGAATGCAGCACCAACTACATTACCATTTTCGTCAGCTTCGTTTTGGAATAGTGAGCTCCAGTTCAAGATGTACTCACGAATGTCTGCGCCTACGGTAATATCAATACCAAGGTTTACTCTCCACTCAACATCAGATGTTGAGAAGCATCCTTCATAGAACTTAACTTGTTCTTCGTCATTACGCATGAAGTCAAGGTACTCATTGAAGGAGTCGGTGTTGATGAGAGCAACGGAGTCGTGTAGCAAGCTTAATGTTGCTGCATAACCAGCACTCATATACTTGTTGCCATCTTCGGTTTCGATTTCTGTACTATTCTTTGTGATATTTATTTGTAGGCTTACACCACCTGTACCTTCTTCGAAGAACAAGCCAAGTGAAGCGTGGTCAAGGACTAGGCTTGCGATACCATTGATGGTGTCTTCAGTTACTTCTACATCGCTGTTAGCAGAGCCAAGAAGTCCTGTCAAGATATCAACAAGAGCATCAGCAACACCTACCAACAATTCCTTGGTAATCATCAAACCGAAGCCTTCGGAGTTCAAGTAAATGATAGGCTTCAAGAAGTTACCGATAGCATAGTCGCTTTCTTCATACATATCGATGATAGGATTGCGTGCTGGGCCATCTGGAACGGTGCTTGGTGCATTTTGAACATTAGATTCATTGCCACCCGTTGAACCACCACCGATACCTTGGTCTTCATCTTCCATATCGAAGATGCCTGTCATAACATCACGGATAAGACCGGTAATATCGAACTCGTCGAGCTTGATGTCAAGGTTGGTGTCAAATAGTTCTACTCCAAGGTAAGCTACGTTGTCTACCATGTAAACTTGGAGTAGCTTTTGAGTATCGTAAATTTCCCCTGTTGTGTTATCGATAATGGTGTAACGGATAACAAGGTCGAGGATAAGTGCTGAATTAAATACTTCTGGGTCGGTGGAAAGCATTCTCTTAAGGTCAAGACCAGCCTTGAGGTTGATTTCCATGAATAGTGTTTCGTCACCACCAGCAAGAACGATAGAAGTATCAAGGTCTTCTGGTAGCTTGATGTTGAGCATACCAAATACCAAGTCGAGTAGGTCAACAAGTGATACATCACCATCTTCAAAGTCAAGTTGGATGCTTATGTTGGTACCGATTTGGAATGCCATTTCGTCATACTTGGTGTATGAACTGATTTCTTCTTGGCTGATAACAGGTTCCAATGTGGATTGAATACCATGTGGGGTATGAATCTTGGTTTCGTTCTTGATGTCAGCAGCAATTTGTTCTCCCAAAATTGCAATACCAAGCTTGATACCTGCATTGGAGTTATCTTCTTGCTTTTCTGGTACGATTTCGTATTCGCCAGTTGCTTCGTTATATTCCCAAACATCACGGTAGTCCTTACCGGTATCAAGGTTGATGTCAACATGATACTCGCTGTTTGGTGTCATTCCCACGCCTGCACTTGGCTCAATTACGCCCTTCAAGTAGTCTTCAAGTGGTATATTGAGTCCTACCAAGCCAAGAACAACATTAATCATTTCAAATGTTACTGTTAGGAGTAAACCATCATCTTGTGATAGCAAAATCTTTACGATACCAACAAGTTGCTCTTCGTCACTTTCGTTGTTTAGACCAAGAACTTGTCCCCATGTTGGATATGTCTTAGCAAAGAGTTGCTCGGTTTCTGGGGTAACAGCGTTTTGTGCGCCCTCATCTGGGTTGGTAACTTCGCCTTCTGGTGATTCTTCTTCAGTCTTACCACCATTAATCAAGAAGTTAATCATACCACCAAGCTCCCAGATTTCAATCTTGCCAAGACCTAATGTGGATAGGTCAAGATATAGGTCGCCGTTATAATAGGTAATAACAATCTTAAATCTCTCTTGATCCTTGAGTGAATAGATTGCTACCTTGAGTTGGAGGTTGTCAAGTAGTCCTTGCAAGCCACCTTTGATGAATACCTTTGCTTCAATATCGATACGGATAACATCACCAAAGCCATTTTCATCATCGTTCAAGAAACCAAGCATGATGAGGTTTGGTAGAGCTGTTGCAAGTGGGCTATCCTTGCTGAACAAGGTCTCAAATGCTGTGTTTGCAGCCATTTCTCCAAGAGGTCCATTTTCATCAAGAATGGTCTTATATAGGTTACCAAGGTCTACTACACCATCGTTAACCTTAAGTCTAATTTCAAAGCCTGCTTCTACTTCAATGGTGTTAACATTGTGAGCTGGCAAATAGTTTGCAGTTTGTGGGAGTAGTAGTTGGTCTGATGGATAACGCTCAAAGTTTACACGGTGATCACCGATAGCTATGCCAAGGTCAAGAACCTTTGCTGTATCGGAGATATCATCTACGGTAGATGTTGCGCTGAGTTCCAAATCAATGCCAAGGTTGAAGGTGTTTGCCTTTGGAGCAATGGAGATTTGGAGTAGAACATCGCTGAATACCTTGAGATTTGCAAACTCAAACATACCAAGAATGCTGTTTACAGCAGTCTCGGTTACATATAGTGCCAAACCGTGTGTTGCTACACTACGGATTACCATTTGTGTTGCAAGGTCAATGTAGATTGGGGTTGATACGCCACTGCCAGTTGCATTTTGTACCCCACTTGCATTTTGTACGCCACCTTCTACTGTACCTTCGCCTTCAGTACCTTCGGTTTCTTCCTTCTTTTCGCCATCACCCATTAGGTCAAAGTCTTTTTCGCCAAGGAGAGTTTCCAAAACATCTGCTACGCTGAACTTTGGTCCGTTCAAGTAAGTAAGGTCTACATATAGGAATGAGTTGTGTAGGTTTACTTGAACAAGCTTATAGTTGTGGTTGCCGTCAATTCTTCTAATGGTAATTTGAGCTTCAACACCACGGTAGTTGAGAAGTGGGAAGTTTACAAGGATTTCAACTTCAACACTCATTTGATGCTCGCCTACAACTTCAAGGAGAAGTGAAAGTGTAGTATCAAGCATGCTTCCAAGAAGTGATGCAAGAAGTGATGTGATAGGTTCTTTGTTGAGGTCGTAACCAGAGTAAATCTTGTCGGTTAGTACGCCCTTGATACCATCGCCACTGAGAGCTTCGGAGCCAAGGTCAAGATATAGGTTGAGTTCCAAACCGATAACTGGGTCGGATTGGTCAAATTCTACATATTCTTGAGCAATATATTCTGTTACAACATTGCCCTCTTCGTCCAAAGTTTCGCCATCAAGATATGCGTATCTTGGTGCTTCAATATTGTGGTCAACATAGTGGCTTTCAATTCTGCCATCGCTATAATAGATGTCTTCCATCCATTGATAGCTGAGCGCAGCAACAAAGGTGTTGGAAATGCTTAAGCCTATACCAATCTTTCCACCCTTCTTGTACTCGTGTACATTAGGATCGGTGGATAGGTCTACCCTTTCGTCACCACTGAACTCATAACCTTGGAATGTGATATCAAGTGCAAGCAAGGTTTCTGGGCCAGCCAAGCCAAGTTCAATTTCCAATTCGCCAATAGGCTCTACAAAACTTGAGAAGTCCATTGCTTCGCCACCGATAGCACGAAGAACACCAAATAGAGCTGTTGTGGTAAGGCTGATGATGAAGCCTTCTGGGCTGAATAGAATGTTGATGTATCCTGGGATGGCGGTTGCACCAGCAGGTAGATTAAACAATGAATATGGGTCAAAGCCATTTACTGATTCATAACCAGCAAATCCAAGATTTTGAGCATTAACAGGCTTGCCACCATCGGGGTTCTTGTCGTTTGGAGTGTGTGGAACACCGAATGCAGGCAAGATTTCTTGTGTTAGGAAGTTCCAAGCATTGTCAATCTTAACAGCTTGTAGGTTGAAGCACTCTGCGTTGATGTAGATAGCAGTATCAACATAGTAGACGGAAAGAACTTCTTTGAACTTTTCTTCGCCGTCATAATTTATAACCTTGTTTCTATCACGCAATGTGATTGCAAAGTTGGTCTTATATAGAGTGTTGAGCTCCAAGATTTCGTCAAAGTTGATGTTGCCGATGATTTCCAATCTGTAGTGAGTGCTTACAGTTGAAAGTAGTTGGATGATTGGAGCAAGACCAAGTCCACCGATGGTATCCATGATGCCACCTGAACCAAGCATGCCAAGAGCACCAGCAACGGTTTCGTCAAGATTGAACTTGGCGTTGTTGTCACCATCGATATCAAAGTCCACATAAAGCTCTACATAAACTTCGGAAAGGTCGGTTGCTTCTGAATAAGCTTCGTCATCAAATGCAACGGGTGCAAGAGATGGGTTTTCTTCGGAGCTGTCCTTGAAGTCTACATCAAGACCCATTAGTGCAAAGCCTACCGTGTAGTTTGCAAGCTCTAATGTCAAGCCAAGGAGAGCATTTTCGTCTTCTGTAACAACGCCATTTTCATCGGGGTCGTTGGTCCAGAAGTCGTTCATATATGCAAGGTTTGCTATCAAGCCAAGTTGTAGTGCGAAGTGATCGTTTACGATAGCTGCAACAAGGCTACCAAGGTCGTCTACACCATCAATACCAAGGTCAAGACCACCCAAAATAGCAAAGAGTACAGAACCCATTACATCAATGATGAATCCTGTGCCGTTACCAAATACAAGTCTTACATAAGGTAGGAGTTCTTCAGAATCAAACTTGCTGTCAATAGCATATTTAGCAAGATATTCTTCATCACTCATCTTTCCAGAAGCGCGCAACTCTGATGTGCTTGCGTTTTGAACAGAGGTGTCGCCTTCGTATATTTCGTCGTCGTCTTCTTCTTCCTTATCAAAGTAATCTTTAAGACCATCTTGACCGATTAGTCTGAAGATGTGGTCAAGGAACATTTCAACCTTGATTCTTTGTATGCCAAGCATACGGCCATCAATGTATGCTGTACCGTCTGCATAATATAAGGATATATAGTCGATGATTGTTTCAGTATATGTTACTGTTTCGCCCTTGAGTGCGCTTTGCTCAACATCAATGTATTCGCGTTCGACCTCAACACCAATACGGAGCATAAGTTCTGCTCTAACAAGCAACCAGTTGATGTCACCAGTTGCAACAACCTTCATAAGGTCATGCATGTTAATATTGAGTGAAAGCTCAAGTAATAGCTCTTTGTCTTCTAAACCAGAGTTCTCAATGATAGCACCAAAATCTACTTCTGTGAAGAATGCTTCAAGGAGTTCTTTGAAATCAATTGCAGTTTCGGGAGTGGTGTCCTCTGCTCTGAGCTTGGTCTTACCACTAAATGAAATGTTGATGTTTTGTTCAGCCATTTCTGCTGGGTTGAACCAGTAGTAATGGTTGTTAGGATTGAGAAGGCCTCCTTGCATGGTGCCGTATTCGTCAATAGTACCGGTGTAGTAAGTGTCGTCTGGGCTTACGGATACATTTATAGAACCGATTTCAAGTTGAACTTCAAGGAGTTCTGCAAGGCTAATGTTTGCAAGCAAGAATGCACTTCTATAGCCACTTTCTGCCTTTTCATCTGGAATCTTGGCTGCGCCAAGCTCGATGAGTAGGCTTGGCTCGTGAATTCCAAAGAATTTAGATAGGTCTATTGCACCATATTTACTTATGTCTATTGGCAAACCTGTTTCCATGCTATGTAGCAAGCCATAGTAGAGATACTCATAGTTTGCTTGTGTAATTTCACCACTTGCAAGCATGTCATCAAGCTCTGCCTTACGAATAGCTGTTAGACCTTTCTTCAAATTGTTATATTGATCTTCTGCATATACGCCGTCAAGCGCACTTATTGATGTATATAGGGTTTCAACAGGAACCAAATTTGCATTCAATGTATTAAGTGCTTCTTGGCTGATGTTGGGGAAGAATTGTGCGTGCTTTTCGCCTATCATTTCCTTGTATTGAGCAAGGAATGCTGTGAATAGTGCATGCATGTCTTCAATAGACATATCCATGCTTAAGCTGTCAATTAAATTTACCCATACTGTGTCGATAGCGTTGTAATCTTCAATTGAAAGATTTCCTTGGCCTTCGTTATATTGGGCACTCAAAGAGCTTCTGTAGGTTTCTATCAATCCTTGGATAGCATAATAGTACTCTTGGGCTGAATATACACCAGTATTTACATAGGTTGAAATCTTGCTTTCATCAATCTCGATTTGGAATTCTTGGTCTGTTGAAAGCAAACTATTGGCAAGTGAGTAAATTGCAGCAGCAGGTGCAACGATAGCAACAGGTGCTCCGTTAGGAATGCCAAATGTATCTGGATCTGCAGTAATTGCCAAAATGATGGATGTTGCTGTCATGATGGAAGGAGCTACCTTACCATCAGCATTTCTTGGGAGAACCAAGCCGTTGTTTGTGGAGTTGAGAGCAACAGGATCGATAGTTTCAGTCTTGTTGGTCATAACCTCGGCAAAGTTTTCCATATATTCGGTAAATGCGTTGAAGTTATTGATGCGAATAATGTCATTAATCTCAAGAACATCACCAAATACTTTTGTAAGGTCGGCGAATACATTGAGGTCTATTTCGCCTGTGACAGGATCTTCTACGCCCATCAAGCTTACCCACATGATGTCACCACGGTTTTCAAGCTTTGGTGATGTGGAGAAGAATACTGATGCCTTCAAGTTAGCAATGTTGGAAATATCAAGGATAACTTCAATATCGTAATAGAGTGAGCCACCAAATGTTGCTGTGCCGTTTGCAACATTGCCTACAACTTCTACGATAAGTGCAAAGTTGAGGAGTGCTTGGTAGTCAACATTTGTTCTGACTTCTTCGTGATAAATGGCCTTGAGTTCATCATCACTATAACCTGCATATTCGGGCTTCAACGATGTTTCTCTAATCCATTGCAACATCTCTTTTTCAGCGTTTTCGCCGAGAATTTTCTTAAGTTCTTCTAAAATGTGAGTAAGAACCGTCAAATTACCCGTTGCGCCCGTTTCTGGATCAACAACACCTTCAGGGGAAGTTATTTCAAATTTAGCAACGCCACCAAGGCTAACACCTATGGTATCAAGAGATTCGATTTCGTCGTATTTAGCCTTTTCCTCTTCATCAAGCTCAACCATCTTGTCCATGAGGATAACAAGCTTGTTGATAGATGCGCTAAGAGTTACGAAGTTCTTGTCGTTTGGAGTTGCAGTACCCTCTTCGTCTTCACCATCCATACCTATATCGCGTAGTTTGAGTGCAAGGAAGATTTCAAGTGGGCTTGCGTTGATTCCAACTTCAACACCAAGGTCAAGGCTCTTGAGATATTCTTCGATATTCAATCCAAGCATGTTGAGTACGCCAACTACAAATGACTTTGCAATGGTTACACTCAAACCATAATCTGCAAGAGCAAGATTGATATAGTACTTGATTGTGTCAACTTCAACGGGGTTAACTTCTGCGCCTTCGTTGTTAGCATAACCAATTTCAACGCCTTCATTTGATGCTATTGCACCAAGTAGACCAGCAATGAGCTCGTTTGCTTGTGGAATATGGATATACTCAAGATTTGCAATAAATGTTTCAATGTGAGCATATACATCGCCTTCGATGTAGTAAATTTCCATTACTGGACGACGAGCGCGATTACCATTTTCGTCATAGTAATCTTCGTCGCTTGGGTCAGATGATGCATATGTAGAAAGGATAATTGCAGCACCTGTTTGTTGTAGGTTTGCAAAGTCAAATCCATTGTTAATGATGCCAATAACTTCTTGGAGATTGAGGTTTGCGTTGATATCAAAGAACAATGATTCGTCAACAAGACCCAAGAACTCAATGAGCATGCTGAGCTCAACATCGCCAAGTAGTCCACTGAGTGCAGGAGATAGGTCGATAGTGTTTCTATCGCTGCCTTCAACAACTTGGCTGTTGATGTTTGCGTATCCACCAAGTTCAAGGTATACATTTGTGGGCAAACCACTATCGGATAGGAAGAATTCTTCATTTTCTGGTAGAGAAACCAAGAATTCAGCGCCACTCAATTCTTCGCCGTCAAGAGCAATCTTGAATTGGCTCAAGCCAAGGCTCAAGTTGAAGATTTCGATACCAGTTTCAATTTCGAGATATGCGCCCTTGTCTCCTAGACCAAGCTCAAGAGATGTTTCTTGTATTTCAATTGGTAGTTCGCTTGAAAGGAATAGTCCAAGTAAACCTGCGATAGCATCCTTTGTAAGGTTGATTGCTACCTTATCGTAATCAAGAATAACTTGGAGTGCAACGGCTGCAGGATTTGATGCGTCAGCAAATTCAGCTACTCTATTGAGATGTAATAGGTTTGCAGGAGCTTCGTCCTTGTCTGCTTCAGCAGAGCCAGTTAGCGTGCCAATATCATCGATGAGTGATGCAACATCGTTGATACCGATGTTTGGAATGCCAAAGAAGCTTAAATCAAGGTATAGGTTGCCATCAAGCAAGTAAATGCCAAGAATGTGTCCTGCATCTCCTGGAACCTTTCTATCAAACAGACGGATTGCAAGCTCACTTCCACCCAAAATTGTTGGGATAGGATCAGCTGCTTCGGAGCCGTCAAGCTTGATGATGCCACCAAGAGAGAGTTTTGCAATGATTTCAAAGCCAAGTTCGATGTTGAGTCTTGATGTATCAATTACCAAACCAAGACCTTCAATTAGGCCAGAAAGCATTTCGTTTAGATATGCATTGGTGTACTCTTGTACACCTTGCATAACTTGGTTGCCGTCCTTGTCAAGAACAGGAATCTTGTTTCCTTCGCCGTCTACAACATAGTTGCCTTCGTCGTCAACTTCATATACTGGAGTTTCGTCAACAGTAAAGTCAAAGTGGCCTTCAAGCCTCAAACCAACAGTTAGGCTATCAAGGAATTCAGGAATAGATACGAATGATTGGATATAATCGTCTTCTTCAATGTCCTTGTAGAGGTTTTCCTTGCCAGCTCTCAATGCGATATCCTTCAGGATATCGATTTCAAGAGAAATAGCTTCGATTGTTTGATCGCCATCGTCAAGGAGTGATAGGTAAATGCGTAGATATCCGTTTTCTGGGAATATTGTACTATTGCCATTTTCGTCTTTGCCAAAGTCAAAGTTGATAGCTTTGATTTGTACAAATGCATTTACATTTGGCATTGTGATAGTTTCGGGGTTACCAAACTCATCAACTGGAGCAAGGAGCATGGTGAGCAAGCTGGAAAGTACATTTGCTGCTACATAAACAGTCAAAGTGCCCTTGATTCTATCAATTTCAACTTCGCTGAGTGCCATGCCTACGATTTGCATGATATCAAGACCGCCGCCCTCTCCTTCTGGAGTTTCGCCTTCGGTTGTATCGCCAGTAGGCTCGCCGTCATTGAGTGCGTTAAAGAGCATTGCGCCAACTTCTTCGCCACCGATAAGGATACCACTTGCAAGGTACTCATTAACTACCAAATATTGGTATAGGCCAAGCTTTGCTTGGTTCAAGAAGTTAGGATCGGATGTATCAATAGTAAGTGCGTTTTGTGCTCCACTATCTTCGCTTGTAAGCAGTCCTGCAATGATTGATGCAATATCAAGACCTGCAAGTGTATCACGCAAGCCTAAACCTTCGTATTTGAGTCTTGGGAGCTTGCCAAGAGAAGCAAATCCCATGTTCTTGAGTGGCTCAAGGTCAATGTACAATGTATCTTCGATACCAGAGTAAATAACACGAATGAATGGGTCGTTATTTGCACGATTGAAGATGGTAACCTTGAGTTCGGTTTGAGCCATATCAAGAAGGTCAATATTTCCTTGAATGGTGTAAGCAATGGTTGTGCTACCATCGTACTCTACGCCGATAGAAAGGAGTAGATTGTCAACAAAAGTACCAATTAGACCACTTAAATCAAGGCCCTTGTCTGTTGTTTCGGATGCGCCAAGCGTTACATCACCTTGCAAAATAACATTGTAGTTACGGTTTGCAGCGATAAAGTCGCCATTATCAGTCTTATAGATGGATAGGTTGGTGTACTTTGCGCGTTCTTCGGCAGTATCTACCATTGAGTAGTTTTCCCAATCGGGCTCTCTCATGTATGTTAGGTAGTCAACAGCAAGACCAAGACGGAAGGTGTCGGATACATCAATAACCAAGCCAAGAGTGTCAAGAACATTCTTTTGGTTGAAGCTGAGTCTTACATTGAGCTCTTCGCCAAGGTTACCTTTTAGTGGCGTAATCATGCCAACGATTTGTGATAGGTCCTCGCTGTTTAGGTCAAGAGCGATATTCCAATCGTTTGGTATGGGCTTTCCATAAGCATCGGTCTTAACGGTACCATCTTCGTTATATAGATATTCTTCGATACCAGGAAGCTCGAGATTGTTGAGAACAACCTTTATGATTGCCATGACATCGATGCTTGGTGCAGGTTCGCCACCCTCTTCGCCTTCATTAAACAAGCCACCAAATAGTGCATTAGACGCTTGTTCTTCGGGAACAGCAGGCTTTACATAGTTGGGGTCAAGATATGGCAAAATGCCACCTAATACGCCACCAAGGAGATTGTTGATATCAAAGCCTTGTAGAACTACATTTGGTAGCAATTGTCCACTATATGTTTCGAGGTCCTCAAAGTTGATGTAAAGGTTCATTCCTGTTAGGAACAATCTCATAAGTGGTGAGTCGTTGAAGCTAATGGTAATTTCGGCTTGTGTCTTTGCGCCATCAAAGAAGTCAAGAGCAAGCTTTACATCAAGACCAAGTTCATAACGAGCTGCGTATGGAAGGCTGATGGGCATATCGCCAAGTGCGCCAAGGTTGAGGTCAAAAGCTTCACCCAGTACACGATTGATGGTTAGACCACCATTTTCGTCATTTTCAAAGTATAGAGTTGCGCCCAAGCCAAGGTTGCCGATGCCACCTTCTGAATAAGTATCCTTTCTGCCTTGTTCGTTGAGTCCAAGTCCACCAAAGTTGATTTGGATCTTCTTGTTTGAGCCATATAGCAATGGGGTAAGACCGATGTTAACTTCGTATTCTTCAATGCGTTCGCCCTCTGCCATGTCAGATGGATATGTATCAGCATATGTTTCACGAGTCTTTTCTACATCGTTTGCAGTTTTGATATCAATGCCAATGCCCTTCATAACATAGCCTTCTTCATTTACAATAAGGCCGTCGCTATCGGTCTTTGTGAGTGTTTCAAGCTCTGTTCTTGCGCTCAAACGAGCATCCATCTTGGGCCAATCCTTTGCGCCAATACGCTCAAGGTTAAAGCCAAGGAATTGTAGTAATACTGGGTCAAGGTTTAGACCAACAAGGTCCCAAATGCCAGCAAAGCTTATGGTGATAACGCCAGGAATGGAAATACCACTACCTGAAAGCATGTCAATCAAAGTGTTAAGCTTGAGGCTGTATTCTAAATCTCTGTTTTCAAAGACTTCGTCTTCGCGTTGATTGTAACTTGTTACATAACCATTGCTGTTGAACAATAGGGTTCCCACAAGACCCATAATGCCCAAATCGTCAAGAGCAGCTATACCTGTTTTACCACCTGCCATGATAGCCGCAAACAATTGGTTAACATCAATACCGGCACTTTGTAGTACACCAAAGAGCGCTCCACCCACCTCTGTGAAGTTCAGCTCAGGCATATAATATTTTTGTGTGCCTACGCAAACATAAGTGTATCCACTTGCATAGTAGACTGCCATAACAGCCAAGTTATTGGCATTTCTAACTTGCATGAACAACTCACTTTTGTTGTTGTCCTTGAGGTGCAAGTTGCCCTTCATTTCGATAGTGAAAGCAGAAGACTTGTTATACTTCTCCTCGCTATCAAGCCAGAAGTGCTCAAATGCATATGTAAGTGTAAGGTCGATGATGAACCATTCTGGATCCTCTGGAGCTTCGTAGAAAGTCTTGTAGTTTGACAAAGCTTCGGTGGTCTCTTTCTTGAGGTCATCGGTCTTGGTCCTTACGGATTGGACAACCTTGTCGGCAACTTGGTTTTCGTCACCAGGCAAGATTTGATCATCGGGGAGAGTTTCATCTCCACGAGGGGAACAAGCAAAAAGTGCAACTACCAATGCAACTACGATAAGTAGCAACATCAGTTTGTGGGCTAAATTGCGGTTCATTGTTGTTTCTCCTTTTTAGGTGGTGGGAGTATTGCGCCGGTATGCGCGTATTAAATACAAAAAGGCAAGGATTTTTCCCTTGCACTCTTGCCGATATTCTACTAAAATGGTCAAAAAAAGTCAACCCCCTATTTATAATATAAATACACGCGTTTTTAATGTTTGTTCACTCGGCGTTCACATTTCTCTCACACGCACACACAATAAGTTGTGGTCAATGGTCGCAACTACCACAAAATGTGGGATTTGGCTTATGGAAGATTGAGTTTCACGCGTTTAAGTGAAATTTTTGTGAACGTTTTTATTTATTAATATTATTTACTAAAATTTAACCCGCTCGCCTTCGCAAGCGTTCAAAATCACTACTTTTGCGCAAAAGAAAACGGGGTAAGGCCTGTTGCCCCACCCCGTCAAAAACGGATTGATTAGTGATAATTAAATGAGAATATCTTTTGCAAAGTGCATGATTTTATCAACGATAAATTGCTTGGGATCAATGCTGTCGTCCTCGATCAGAATGGTTAGGTCCATGCCATAAGCTACATGCTCTGCAACATCAACGCCATGAGATGCGCTAAATGTAGCATTGCCAGCACGACGACCAATAGCAGCTGTACAATATTCCTTGCCACCCGCGATTTGGCTTTCATATACATCCAAAACATCACGCATAAGTTGCTCATAGCCTGTTAGGTCAAAGAAAACCTTTTCTTCGTCAGCAAGCCAGTCAAGATTGCGCCATACTTCACAGCCATAAAGCTTTTTGGGGCGAGCTTCTTTTGGTAGCTCACGGAGTGCCTTGATGCAGTTTACAGCAGTACCAACATGAGTAGGATGCTTGTCTGCAAGGTTGTGGATGTACATGGTTTCGGGCTTGTAGTTTAGGATGATTTCCTTGATGTCATCTTTTGGAGACTCATTGCTTCTATCTTTGAGTTCGCCTGAAGTATAGTTGAGCATAACGAGAGCAGAGTAATCGCCTATCTCTGCTGCCTTGATTTGCTCAAGGCGTCTAACCTTCATCATTTCTTCATTTGTCATGTGTGCAAATGGGCCACTTCTTGGGCTTCCACTGCCGTCAGCGCAAACAACGCCAACCACACCATATTTGTCACTTTGGTATCCCTTAATGATTGCTTGGGGACACATAATCTCAATATCGTCTTGATGCGCCGCAACGACCAATTCGGTATAAATTTGCTTTGAGCCGTTTACTACTTCGGCTTTTTTGTTGAGTTGCATAACATTCCTCCTATGCTGAAAAGTTATATTGATTTTATGCTTTACAAGGGACCTTCCCTTGTTGAATAAACATGGAATTATATGGGTTAATATGAGCCAAGGATACTGGTCCAAAGGGTTGCTGTAGTAAACCTACTGCGCCCTGCTATTCACTCACATAGTCCATTATGCGGAATAAACGAATTAGATACGAGCAAGACGAACAAACGACATTGGTCCAAAGGGTTGCTGTAGTAAACCTACTGCACCCTGCCATTCTCGCACATAGTCCGTTGTACGGAATAAACGGATTAGATACGAGCAAGACGAGTAAATGGCGATAGCTCAAAGGGTTGCTGTAGCAAACCTACTGCGCCCTGCAGAGCTATTGACTTTTACGAAGTATTGCGAAGTATATAATTCGTTTATTAGAGGCTGGCTGCTGTAAAAGACTGCCCCAACCTTCTGCTCATTTCGTCGGGTAAAACAATTTCAAGAGAGCTTCCTTCTTGAGAGATGATGGAGCGAGCGCGAGAAAGTAAAATCTCACCACCACGACCACTTGCTACACGACCAAGGAAGATTGCTTTTTTAATATTGTAAAGACAAGCAAACCAAAGAAGAGTGTAACCAAAGTAATCACCCATACGCTCATAAAGTTCTGTTGCCCTACTATCTCCATCGTTTGCCAAAGCTTGAACAACTTTGAGCTTTTCTGCTGGGGATAGAGCCTCATCAAGTTCGATACCAGCTTCGGGAGCAAGTTTGATGACGGCATCTTGAGAGTGATACATTACGCCTACACCGGCATCGCCACTCCACTCGTCAATGGCAGAATTCTCGTTTGCGTCAACTGGAACAAAGGCAAGTTCGTTTAGACAGCCACGGATACGCATTTCGCTGTCTACATAGCCGGCAGCAAGAGATGTTCCCATTGCAATACCAAGTATTTCGCCACCTTCAGTAAAGGCGCCAGCAAGCGCTGCGACATCACCGTCATTTGCAACTTTGACTGGGCAATTATATCTTTTTGCAAGGTTTTTGTAGATTGGGCGAACAAACTCATTTTGTTCTTTTTGGGATACCTTTCTAAATAAACTTGATACCCTAACTTCATTATCAACAACAATACCTGCAGTTGAAACACCAAGTGCATCGACTCTGCCACCAAGGGCTTTGAGCGCATTGTCGATGGAGTCAATGATTCCTTCCAAATGATAGTTTGGGTCGCTGTTAAGTTTTGGAAACCATATGGTTTCTTTCTCGTATACAACCTTACCATCTATGCATGCTGTGACCTTACGGTCACTTCCACCTGCATCAAAACCGATGCGATATCCACCAGCTTTTGCGCTTGATGGCTCTGCCTTGCAAGTGGACAGGGGAAGCTCGTTTTCGCTAACACAAACAAACTCCATTGGGCGCAAATATACATTTTGCATAAAGTTATAGTCAAATGCGCGTTCTCCGTTTGAAGAGTAAGCCTCTCTCAATCCAGCAACCACACCTTCGCCACCATATAAATGGAATTTGTAGCCACCATAAGCCCATATCATTGTTTTGACAAGCTTCTTTGCGTAACGCAAATTCTCTTGCTCATGGCCTTCAGCATAGAGATATGTATCATATCTTTCGTATTCGCCTTCTGCCCTTTCAAGCACTAAAACAAAGGGTTTTGCGCCCTTATCTTTAGCATTCTCCAAAAAATCCTTTTGGTATAGATACATTGGATAGTAATTTTTATCTAACATTATTTAACCTCCCAACGCTCAATGTGTGTTATATTATCGCCTGGCTCAACCATTTTGAATGGAGAGAGGGTTTCTACTTCGTGGATATGCTCGTTTGTGTATGTTTCCATATTGGAGCAGTAGTCTGGATAATCATTAGGCTCGCCCTTTACATCAACGGTCTTAATGAATGTTGTATTGTTAAGGGTATATTCTGTACGGAAGGGATTGATGAAAGCGCCCACCTTAAATGGACCTTTGCATACCTTACTGCTCTTGAGAATAATCTTGTCGTTTTGAAGGTCAAAGCGTGGGTCTTTGATGTCATTATAATGCCAAATTACAAGATTTCTGTTTGCGAGATATCCTGTATCTTCCTTGGACAATGGAACTTCAAGAGTGCCACCACATTTCATAACTGTTAGCGCCCACAAGCAAAGCTTTTTGGTTTCGCTTGCAATATTGGTTAGGCTCATCTTGATTTCTGCTTTACCTTCGCCAACAAAGGTGATTTCAAGTTTGGGTTGTACTCCACGCTCTACCCATGCTGGTGGGGTAAATATGGCTCCATTTTCCTTTAATTCATAGGATACTGGGTTGTTGTCTGGATAATATGTGGTTTCGTCTTCTGGGGAAATCCAAATACGATGTCCACCATAGATGTGCCACCATTTCCCATCTCCGTAGGTCAAAGAAACATCCTTGTTGACATTGTCGTCAACATCTTCATACATAAGAGATTCTTCCCCTACTTTGCCCATTTTTATGATTCTTGGGCCTACATCAAGCGTAACGGCAAGAAACATCTTGCCGTCTGTAAGTTCTAAAGTTCTGCCAAGAAAACAACTTCCAATTTTACTCTCCATTATTAGCTCCTAATAAACTCAATATATTTTTTGTCGCCAGAGCCATAGAGTGATATTTCTACGCCTTCTGGAGCAGCATTGTTGATTACAAGATAGATAGCTTCGATACTACCCTTTGATGTAAGATACTCTGTATCAATGATAATTTCCGACCAAATAGTGCCAGCTTCAGCTTGCAATTGACTCAAGTATGTGCCTACATAGTAAACAAGTTCTTCGTCAGAATTGATTACTGAATCGTATGCTTCACTTGGGTCAATGGTTATGTTGTAAGCAAAGCTTAAATCATCTCTTGAAAGCTCTGGATATACGCCATATGTGTCGCGCGTGTCGGAAGCAGAAACACCGATTGCGAAGAACTCTTTTGTCAACATTTCGAGTTTTTGGGCATCCGTTCCTGAACCAATGGTTGCTGATTCAGAGCCCCAAGTTGCATCTACTACATACCACTTGCCATCAAGGAATATGGTGTTCCATGCGTGTCCAATGCCTGATGCTTCGCCAACAATCTTGGTGCTTACGATACCTTCCATATTAGCAAGAAGGTTGTATGCCTTTGCAATACCATCACATACTGCAAGCTTGTCGATGAATACACCTTCAAGATAGAAGCAGTTGTATGCTGTGGTATCTTGGTATCCATCTTGTCCTGCAACGGCAACAATCTTATAGTCATAGGTTACATTGATGCTCAACCACTCGTAAATTGCAAGAGCTTTTTCTTGTTGAGTCATCTTGTCGGAGATGATGGTTTGTAGCACTTCGCGTGCCTTGAGATATACAACTTCTGCGATGGTTGGCTCTTCGCCCTCTGCCCTATCTGGGAACAATGGCTTGTAGCCCATTGCTACTGCAAGATATAGCTCGTTGGTAGTAGTTACTACCATGGTGCGTGTCAAACTATCTATTGGCAACTTTGCACCTTCGCCCCTTGGCTCTGTTGCATAATGGGTGACAAAGTTGGTTTCTTCATATTGATATTCAGAGTCAGCTGGACCATATTCGGTCTTCTTGCTTGGGCTCTTTAGTCCAGGATCTTTATCACTACCAAAGCCAATGATAATACTTACCTTACCACGCATTGTTGCGCCATCAAGGATGTCAACAGTCATTGCCGAACTCTCAACATAGGTTGCAACAGCTGTTGCGTATAGTTTGAATGCGTCAACATTTGATGCAACTTCTTCCAAACAACCTGTGCCATCGCTCAGATCATATGGGGAATCAATTACATTGATATCTTCATATGCAAATGGGATATATAAATCCAAACGATATCTGTTTGCATATCCCTCTTGAAGTAGTGCTTGTGGACGGAATACGGTTACATAATTTAGAAGGCGTCCATACTCTTCCATGTTGGCAATATATCCATTGAATCCCAAGCCCTCAAGACCTTCGAACTCTGCAAAGTATTTGTATGCGCCTTGTGGGATAGAACCATCATACTCATACCAATCGGTGTATGCATCACGGCGCAAGCTCTTTATTCTTATAGAATAACTATCATCAACACCTGCAACTTCGGTTGGTACTTTTAGATAATTTGCACCAAAATATCCGGACTCGCTGTTGAGTGTTACAATTGTTTCGTCAGATAGCTTGATTTCTGCGTAGTAATTGGTTTCATATGGTAGAGCATCCCACCATACGATTGAGTATGTACCATACTCATCAACACCACCGTCAAAGTATACACCTGTGATTTCGGTGCCTGTTGGAGCCTTGCCAACAATAACTTGTTTTGTGTTTGAAGTTGGGCCCTCAACCTGTCCACCCTTGATGATAGCTTCTGCAGAAATAGTATATGCACCCTCTTCTGTGAGTGGATAGTAAAGGTCTGGTGTCTTGTTATCTTTGCCTGGCTTTTGATCTATAGTTTCCACCTTTCCACTTGGAGTTACAACGGTCCAAACATATGATTCCGGTGGATATTTGTCAATTGAGAAGCTGTTTTTAAGTTGAACAGCATCGCCGACCTTGTATCCATCAACGGGCTCATTCATAAAGCCAAGGCTTATCGATGTAAGTGGGTTATAGATGCTGATGGTTTGGCTAACAAGCTCTTCGGTTTCAAATATATTTGAAAGAACTGCTTTGATATGATACTCACCAACGGGAAGTGTTGTGGGGAGATAATCCAAAATTTTGCTATCCTTTACGCCAACATCGTTGATGGTTGTGTTGTTGATATACCAAGTAATATTGGGGTTAGCATCAGTGAAGGGGTCAAGCTGACTGAGAACAAAGCTGATAGTTTCGGGTCTGCCGACAATTTGCTTTAGTGTTGACTCTTTTGAAATAAGGTCAAGACGATAATCGAGCTTTGCATAGGTTACATTGATGGTAACATGGCTTTCTACTTGCTCGTCAAAAGCACCAGCCTTGGGGGTTTGTACCCATATTGAACATACACCCACGCTCACGGGGGTAACATGTCCATATGAATTGACGGTTGCAATCTTTGGATTCAAGGATGTGTAGATAACATTTCTGCCGGTGATTGCGTGTGCTGGGAAAAATTGTGGTTTGAGGTCTGTGCCACCACCGTCCATAGTGATGGAAATGGTTGATGGATTGAATGTTATGGATTGAACTTCAACAACTTCGATAGTAACAGTAACATTTAGGGTTACATCGTTATTTTCCGCGCTAATAACTCTAACGATGATGTCAATATTGTTGCCTTCTTCGTCTGTTTTAAGCTTACGTGCTTTAAGCACACCTTCTGCACTAACTTCAAGGAATTCTCTATCGGTATTGTCTGCAAGACGATAGTAAACCTTTTGTGAGGCTGTTTCAACAGGATAAACCAAAGGCTTGAGCTGATAGGTGCTTGGCTCGCCTTCGGGAGAAAGATATACATGGGTATCTTCCACTTGGATGCGCTCTGCAGAGCCTTCCTTTATTTGAGTATCGTTGCACCCAAATAAGGCTACGGCGCAAAGCACCATAACCAATGTAAGAATAATCAATGTCAAACGGGATCTTGCTTTCATACTTCTCGTCCGTGTGTCATAATTACGCGAGCGCGGTCTCACGCATACACATTAAAATAATACTATACTGCGCGCGTGATTGTCAATAGTAAAAATTTTGAAGTACAACTTTTTGTAATTTTGTTTGAAAAATAACCATCTCGGAGTAAGATACCTTCAAAAAATATTGTGCTTGTGTCAATTTCGTGCTATAATGACTATGTATGCAAAAGTTTCAAGTACCACTAATCCCCAATCCCATTGACAAAATGGAAGCAAGACGCAAGGAAGCAACATCGCTATCCTTCATCGGCGATGCCATCCATACCCTTGCTGTGCGCTCAAGACTTGTGCTATCCCAAGATGTCAAAACCGGGGTACTCCATCACCAAGCATCAAAGGAAGTTAATGCGACAGCGCAAGCCTCTGCACTCAAGCGCATTGAAAACTTGCTTACCGAAGAAGAAACAGATGTATACAAAAGGTGTCGCAACACCCGTCAAACTACCATGGCAAAACACGCAAGTGCTGTGGATTACAAAATAGCTTCTGGCTTTGAAGGGCTCCTTGGTTATCTATACTTTACAGGGCAATCCGACCGCATCCAAGAGCTTCTTGAAGCTGGTTACGAAACAAATGATTAGGATACTCAAATAATTGTTTGGGATACCTATAAACATATTTTCTAAAAAGGAACAATTATGATTATCGAAGGAAAAAATGCTGTTTACGAAGCAATGAAATCGGAAACAACTATCGAAAAACTTTATATTGAAAAAGGCAACTTTGCAAAGGAACTCAATCGCATAATTGCTGTTGCAAGAGAGCAAGGAATTAAGATTAGTTTTGAAAAAAGCGAAACTCTCGAAAAGCTCTCTCCCTCCGGCCGTCACCAAGGTGTTATCGCAACCACAACCGAATACAAATACTTTGAGCTTGAAGACATCGTTGAGGAAGCAAAGGCTAAAGGCGAAGATATGCTCTTTATCATTCTTGACGGAGTGGAAGACCCACATAATCTCGGTGCTGTAATCAGGGTTGCTGACTGCGCTGGCGCAACCGGCGTTATCGTTCCCAAGCATCGTGGTGTAGGCGTTACCGATACCGTTGTAAAAGTATCAGCTGGTGCATCTGCACATGTCAAGGTTGCAAAGGTAACCAACACAAATGATGCTATACGCTACCTAAAAGACCAAGGTGTCTTTGTTTTTGCTGCCGATATGGACGGAGAGTCCATTTATAGAACCAACCTCACTGGCAACATCGCTCTTGTTATCGGCGGAGAAGGCAGCGGCGTACACTCACTCACAAGAAAGCTTTCCGATGGTATCGTTTCACTACCCTTATTCGGCAAAGTAAATTCACTCAATGCTTCAGTTGCAACAGGTATTGTTGTATATGAAGCTATAAGACAAAGAAATGGAAAATAATGTTATCACGATAACTGAATCGGAAATTGCACTCCTTACCGATGACGAACTTGCCCTACTTGCACAAAAGGGTAATGACGATGCCATAACTGCGCTTATCGTCAGATATAAACCTTTTATAAAAATGGTTGCGCGCAAGTATTTTATCTATCGTGGAGTGGACAGCGATGACCTTGTACAAGAAGCAACTCTTGCACTCATCAAGGCTGTCCAGCATCATGACGCATCAAAGGGCACAAAGTTTAAGTCTTTTGCCTCTCAATGCATTGATAACAGATTGCGTGATATCGTTAGACTAAACCACACCATCAACAATGAGGGCTTCAACTCATCCATTTCTCTAACAGATCTTGATGGCAATGAAACGGACAAGATAACCGACTCTTCTTCCACCGACCCCCTTGACCAAGCGATTTCCAACGAGGCGATGGAAAAGATAGTTGATATCGCAAAGCAAGAACTCCCCAAAAAACAATATGATGTTCTCATGCTATTTTTTGAAGGATACTCCTATCAAGAAATAATGAGCAAACTTTCCCTTAAGAACACCAAACAGGTTGACAACGCGCTTGCCTCAGCAAGACGCACCCTACGCGATTTACTCAGCGAATAAACTTATTATAAGAGGATATATATGAAACTTGGAATTTTAGGACTTCCCAATGTCGGCAAATCAACACTCTTCAATGCTCTAACTGCCAACAAAGCAGAAGCTGCCAACTACCCATTTTGCACCATCGAACCCAATGTAGGTATCGTACAAGTACCAGACGAAAGACTACCAAAACTTGCATCGCTTTATAACTGCAAGAAGATAGTTTATACCACCATGGAGTTTGTTGATATCGCAGGTCTTGTTAAGGGCGCATCAAAAGGCGAAGGTCTTGGCAACAAGTTCCTCTCTCATGTTCGCGAAGCCGATGCACTCATCCATGTTGTAAGATGTTTTGAGAACGAAAACATCACCCATGTCGACGGCTCCGTTTCTCCACTGCGCGACATCGAAACCATAGAATTGGAACTCATTTTAGCAGATTTGGAAACCCTAACTCGCCGTATTGATAGAACAAAGGCAACCATGAAGGGTGGCGACAAAAAGCTCATGCCCGAGCTTGAAGTACAACAAAAACTCTATGCTGCACTTGAAGAAGGTCGTCCTGCAAGAAGCGTAAAACTCACCAAGGAAGAGCAAGAAATTGCAGATGCGCTATATCTCCTCACCACCAAAAAAGTTATCTACTGTGCCAATATCGGCGAAGGCGAAGACCAAGACAATGATATGGTAAAAGCTGTAAAAGCCCATGCTGAAAAAGAAGGTAGCGAAGTTATCGTTCTCTGCGCTCAAGTTGAAAGCGAACTTGCTGTTTTGCCACCAGATGAAAAGGAAATCTTTATGGAAGAACTTGGCGTTACTTGCTCTGGTCTTGACCAACTCATCAAGTCCAGCTATAAGCTCCTTGGACTCATGAGCTTCCTTACTGCTGGCGAAAAAGAAACTCGTGCTTGGACCATCAAAATTGGCTCAAAAGCTCCTCAAGCTGCAGGCAAAATCCACAGCGATTTTGAGCGTGGATTTATTAGAGCTGAAATCGTTGACTACGAAACCTTGATGGAGTGTGGCTCTTTTAACTCTGCTAAGGAAAAGGGCAAGGTCAGAAGCGAAGGCAAAGATTATGTTATGCAAGAAGGCGATGTCGTACTCTTCAGATTTAATGTTTAACATCAACACACAATCTTAAAGGAGCGCACAGCTCCTTTTTTTGTTGCCATAATAATCCAAATAAATTTTATATTACTACTTGAAATTCGCGCGCACCTGTTATATAATAGTTACAAGTATACCCACGCGTATGCATATTATGTGCGCGTAAGGCAAGGAGATAGATATGGCACAAGCACCGCTAACCACTTCAAAAATGTTTACTGCAAGCTGGACAGAACGCGACGAAGCTGTTCTTGTTGAACTTCTCAAGCGCAAAATCAAAGAGCTCAAGTACGATATGAGAGAGTGCGACTCTCCATATGCTCGTGCAAAACTACGCAGTAAGCGCGAAGAATACAAAAGACTACTCGACAAGGTAGAGCGTAGCGATTACGATCCTAACATTCTTGCAGCAGAACTCAAAACTCACAGCCAATATAATGCTGTTGAGCGTAGCAAAAAGGAAAAGAAACTCGGCAGATATGCAGATGCTTATGCTGATGTAAACTTTGACTTTGAGTCCTACTTCAACCGTACCCGTTATTTTGGCGCAGCTGCACCAATCATTTCTATCGTACTTATCGTTGCTTTTGTTGCAGTAATGTTGCTATCTGTATTCATGAGCATTGGCGATATTTCTAATATCGAATCCAATCTCCAAGTTGGCGACATGAACATCAGTCTTACCTCTATCGGCTACATCAAGCTTGGACCAAACGAAATGGACTTCCAAGTCAACAACGATGGTAACTGGCCTGCAGGTACTTGGGGACACGAAGAACAAGCATTGGAACAAGGCGAACTTTACTACGATGCTAAATACGACACCCCCGAAAAAGTATATCTTTACAAAGACCTTGGCATGACTGCTATCAACATCACAACTCTTGATGTAATCAAGGCTTTGTTCCGTACCCCAATGCTCTCCGAAGATCGTATCGACATCATCGAAGACCAAGATAGCATGCAAGGCGCAAGCTGGTATTATATCCGCTTTATGCGTAACAAGGCAGAAGATATCGCAATCGAAAAGGGCGAAGATGGCAACTATGATGCTGTAAAGATTATCAAGCACATCGCTACATACGGCACAATCATCTTCCTTGTAGCAATGCTACTCCTTTGCGTTGTAGAAATCGTACTCAACATCGGCAGATTGTTCAGCTATACTTCCAGAAGATTGCATGTGATACCTTTGCTAATACTCATCTTTGGTATTTTGACATTGATTTGTCCTGCATTCTTGGATCTCACAACCATCGAAGATGGTGCAATCGGCGATGCGTTCAACAATTACTTTATCATGAGCTGGTCTGACTTCATTGAGATTGATGGTGGCAACCTTGCGTTCAACCCCTTCTTTGCTATCATGCTTGTTGTACCACTCGTTGTAACCCTTCTCCCATTGTTCTTCCGCAACCGTGCTGCAAAGACCGTTGCATATGTACCAAAGGGCAACAAGAAGCACACTTATGCAGGTCAAGATAAGCCCACCAAGGCAGGTCAACCTGGTGACAAGAAGGCTCTCAAGAGAACCAAGGGTAAGGTTGCAAAAGCTGGCTCCAGATCTCCATCCAGCGCAAGAATGCCTGCAAGATAAAATCAACCCACTATCAAGATATTTTAGGAGAATGGAGGCAAATGCCTTCATTCTCGCATAAATAGTACTATGTTTAATCATCTAAAAAAAGATATCGCAGTAGCCTTGGAAAAGGACCCTGCTGCAAAAAGCAAGATTGAAGTTTTTTTAACATATAGTGGTGTAAAAGCTTTGTTTTACTACCGTATGGCTCACGCTTTGCATAAGCGCAAATTCCGTTTGCTTGCAAGGATGCTTTCTCAACGCGCAAAACGCCTAACCGGTATAGAAATCCACCCAGGTGCAACAATTGGAGAAGGAGTATTTATCGACCACGGCGCTGGTGTCGTTATTGGCGAAACTACTGAAATCGGCAACAATGTTACCATCTATCAAGGTGTAACCCTTGGTGGTACCGGCAAGGAAACAGGTAAGCGCCACCCCACCATCGGCAACAATGTTATGATTTCTGCTGGTGCAAAAGTGCTCGGTCCTGTTGTGATTGGCGATTATGTTAAAGTTGGTGCTGGCTCTGTTGTACTAAAAGATGTTCCCGCTCACTCCACTATCGTTGGTGTTCCTGGTAGAATCGTCCGTCAGTATGGCGAAAAGTACAATGACCTTGACCAAAAGCTACCAGACCCTATCTTGGAAGAGTTTGCAAGACTCAACAGCCGTATTATCGCGCTTGAGGAAAAACTGGGTGTACAAGCTTGCAAATACTCCATTTCAAACGAAATTCCCGAAAAAATAAACCCTAAAAAGGATTAAGATTATGTTGCGTTTTTATAACACATTATCAAGACAAAAAGAAGAATTCAAGCCACTCAACCCCAAGTATGTAACTATGTATTCTTGTGGCCCTACCGTATATAGCTATGCTCATATCGGCAATCTACGCACATACATTTTT
This sequence comes from Clostridia bacterium, assembly GCA_017533505.1. GTDB lineage: Bacteria > Bacillota > Clostridia > Christensenellales > DTU072 > Stercoripulliclostridium_A. Next base: position 75,448 of record JAFXIB010000109.1, read on the forward strand.
ATGGATCTTATTAGACGCACTCTCAAGTTAAGTGGATACAAGATCAAGGGTGTTATGAATATCACCGATGTAGGCCACCTTATGGCAGACTCTGATGATGGCGAAGACAAGATGGCTGTTGCTGCAAAAAAGCAAAATAAGACCCCTTGGGAAATTGCAGAATACTATTCGAAAATATTCTTTGAGGACCTACAAAAGCTCAATATTGGCCGTCCCGAAATCATTGCAAAAGCTACTGAACATATCGATGATATGATTAAGTATGTTCAAAATCTTGAGTCTCATGGCTTCAGCTATGAAACCAGCGATGGCATCTATTTTGATATTGCAAAGTTCCCAAATTATGGTTGCCTTTCACGCGCAAACCTTGATGACCAACTTGCTGGCGCTCGTGTAGAAGTCAATGACGAAAAGCGTCACCCTGCTGACTTTGCTCTTTGGAAGAAGGCTGACCCACTACACATCATGCAATGGCAATCCCCTTGGGGAATGGGCTATCCAGGTTGGCACATTGAGTGTTCTGCTATGAGCCAAAAGTACCTTGGCAAGACATTTGACATTCACTCTGGTGGCGTAGACCATATTCCAATCCACCACGAAAACGAAATTGCTCAAAACGAAGCAATCACCGGCGAAAAGAGTGTTAACTACTGGATTCACGGCGAATTTATGCTTGTTGACAACGGTAAGATGAGCAAGAGCTTGGGCAACACTTATACCATTGCTCAACTTGAAGAAAAAGGTTATAGCCCCTTGGACTTCCGTTTCTTCTGCTTGAACACTCACTATAGAAAGAAACTCAACTTTACCTTTGATGGTTTGGATGCAGCAAAAGTTAGTCGTGAAAGACTTATGCAAGCACTTGCTTTACACAAGGCATCTTCTGCTCCAACAAACCCAGATACCATTGCAAAGTACAAGCAAGATTTCCATGCAGCAATAGAAGATGACATCAACATTCCTCTTGCTCTTGGTTTACTCTTTACTGCAATCAAGGAACCTAAATCAAAGGATATCTACGAACTCGCTCTTTACTTTGACAAGGCTCTCGGTCTCTCACTTGACAAGCTTCCTGCTCCAAAGGAAGAAACCATCGATGTTCCAGAAGAAGTTATGGCACTTGTCGAAAAACGCAAGCAAGCCAAAAAGGACCGTGACTTTGATCTTGCAGACCAAATCAGAGCAGAAATCACAGCTCTTGGTTACAATGTATTAGACACAAGAGAAGGAGTAAAGGTTACACCCATCAAATAATGATAAAGTGCCCTTATTGCAAAGTGAGCATTGCCACCCGTACCGATGTGTGCCCACTTTGCCACAAAAACCTAATAGAAGCAGGGGTTAGCAAGGACGAAATCAAAAAGACGCCCCTTGACTTCCCAAAAAAGGGAAAGGTCCCTGCTCTTTCTGGCACTTTGTTTGACAAAGTATATTTACTTTGCGCTTTGAATGTTGTACTTGTTTCGCTTGCTGTTGAGCTAATCGTTTTTGAACATATCAAGGTTAGCTGGCTTATTTTGAGCATTATAGCATACTTTTATCTATTCCTTCGCGTTACAATAAGAAAGGCAAATCTATTCCCACAAAAGGTGCTGTTCCAAGCGCTGATTTTGTCTGTTGTTGTAATTTGCACAAGAAGAATACTCCCCGAGCCAGATGCTATCTTTGAGTATATTCTCCCAGTAATATACCTTATATCTATGATTATCATGGGTATATTCTTTATTGTTAACTACAAAAAACCCTCAAGATATTTGCTCAACCTTATCACTATTGCCGCCCTTGGTTTTCTACCATTTTGTGTCGATTTAATTGAAGATGTCCACGCTCATCCAATGAGTATCATCACAGCATCCCTTGGTGCAGCAATACTTATAACCCTGTTTGCTTTCTATGCTAAAACAATAGTTAGTGAGCTAAAAAGAAACTTCCATGTATAAAATTCTTTTTATTGGGTATAAAGTAGCAAAACATACCATATAATATAACATAATCATTCAAATACAAAAAAAGCCCTATTTTTGGTTGACAAACCATTTTTATATTGATATATTATATAGGCACTCTGACGCGGGGTAGAGCAGTTCGGTAGCTCGTCAGGCTCATAACCTGAAGGTCATGTGGTTCAAGTCCCATCCCCGCTACCAATAAAAAAGGAACACCAACAAGGTGTTCTTTTTTTATTCATACAATGGGGTGGAACGGTCTCCACGCTTGTTTTAACAAGTAGTGGTGCATTAGTTTGGTACCCTCAAACCTGACGAGCAGCCCAACAGTAACAACGCTCACGACACTCATAAACTATGACCACGCTATGGGTTCTTTCCGTTTGGAGTTGTATTGTTCCTTTATGCTCCATAGCTATATTATTTCCTTTTCTTCTAACAAGGTATAATATTCTCTAACAGCCTTTTCCAAAAGCTTGCTTTCGTTGTGAATAACCAGCCTTGGTGGGTTTTTGCTAATGAAGAAATTTCGCCTACCATTACGCAATACTACTCGGTATGTAGCATAATTAAGTTCGTTTTGGAGATAGTCAAGATTGTGCTTTTGCTCTATGGATTGTTGAAATACGGGAATGCGACTTACAAACAATCCCTTTGTGTCCAAGCCCTTTTTCTCCATAAGTGCCTTTAATGCGCTACTTCCCAAGTAAATGGTCTTGCCCTTTTTCTCCGAGCGAACAAGGGTATAGAATGGATATCTTCTAAGGGCTCCGTCTTTACCCAAGACTACTCCTTTATGATAGTTAATATATTCCATAACTTCTTCGGTGCTATATCCAAGCGCTGTAGCGCATTCTTGGACACATAATAGAGTTGGTACATCAACATCAAACAAGCTAATGCCTTTTTCTATTAAGCCGGTGTAATTGGGCTCAACTGAAGCGTGTCTTGGCAAGCCTTGATAGTTGGTTTCTTTTAGCACTTTATAGTCAATATCAGCTTTAGGCGCGCCGTGGAGCAATTCTAAAACCTTTAGCACATATTTCTTATCCATCGATACTCTCCTTTGCTGTCTTCCTGTTCGTAATTTCTACCATAGCAATCATAACACCGACCATAACAATCATTAGATATGGCATCAACTCAAAGGTCCATGCTGTTGCTATGTAACCAAATGCAACTTGTGTCAAAAAGCCTATGGTATATGCACCCGTCATATAATATCCTGTTACATAGGTGCTTAACTCTGCGCCATGCCTTGATGGTATGGAGTGGAGTGAGGATGGGAATATTGGTCCACAACCAATGCCAATGAGCATCATGCCTATATAAATGGTAATATCGTTTGGAATTGCAAGTAGCATAACACCCATTAAAAGAATGGTAGCTCCACCTCGGATAAGGTTTCTGTCGTTTACCTTGAGCGATACTACGCCAGAGATAAACCTACCTATCATAATTCCACCATAATATAATGATACCATTTGTGCTGCTTTGTCAGCGCTCATTCCCCTTGCATTTACAAGATAGCTTGCGCCCCATGTGCCCATCAAAAACTCAACTATGCAGTAGAACCCAAGCGACAAAATTCCTGTAATAACACCCTTGGATAGTAGAATCTTTTTGAGAGACATTTTGCTCTCTTTGCTTTCTTCGGCTTGTTCGGATATTGCAGGTTTAGGCTCCCGTTTGTCGTACTTTCGCCATAGAAACAGCGATAAAAACACAACAATAGCAATACCAAACTGGATGAATGAAATGGTACGATATCCTGCTTGCCACTCTCCACCTTTTAGGAAAACGCTCATGATAAGTGGACTTACCGTAACCCCCACACCCCAGAAGCAATGCAACCAGTTCATGTGAATGGCTTTGTAGTGAAGTGATACAAAATTGTTGAGTCCCGTGTCAATTGCACCTGCGCCCAATCCTGATATGATTGCACATACTATCATAACATAAATGTTTGGTGCAAAGCTTATGCCAAGGAGTCCTACTGCAGTCATTAGTACGGACACAGCTGTAACCCAACCTGTGCCAAACTTTTTAATCAATGGACCAGCAAAAAAGCTTACGCCACCTGTTGAAAGAGCAATGATGACGGAGTATATTGAACCAAAGCTTTCGGGCAAGCCAAAATCAAGGTGTACAAGTGGCCATGCAACACCAAAAATGCTGTCGGGCAGTCCAAGTGAAATGAATGTTATGTAGATGACGACAAGTAGTAAAACCATATTTTTCTCCCGAATGTTAGCGTATATTAGTATAGCACTCTGCCAATTTAAATTCAATTATTAGTTATCTTTCCTTTTACTTTTTGCCAAAAAATGGCCAAAAAGCACTTTTTTGATTTTACCAAATAAAAAAATATTATTTTTTTACTAAAAAACTCTTGTGTTTTGGTCGTTATAGTGTATAATTTTTAAGTCATAAGTTTACTTATGAAAATCCATTTTTAGGAGATTTACTATGGGACGCATGATCGGCACCGTTTCACGCGGAGTACGCGCACCTATCATAAGACAAGGCGATGATATCGTTGATATCGTAACAACTTCTGTTCTTGACGCAGCAAGAGAAGAAAATATCGCTTTCCACGATCGCGATGTTGTTGCTATGACAGAAGCTATCGTTGCAAGAGCACAAGGCAACTACTGCTCCGTTGAAGATATCGCAACCGATGTCAAAGCAAAGTTCGGTGGAGAAACCGTTGGTGTTATCTTCCCCATTCTTAGCCGTAACCGTTTTGCTATCTGCCTTCGTGGTATTGCAAAGGGTGCAAAGAAAATTGTACTCATGCTTTCATACCCATCCGACGAAGTAGGCAACCACCTCATCAGCCTTGATATGGTTGACGAAAAGGGTATTAACCCCTATACTGATGTTCTTGACCTCAAGACATATAGAGAGCTATTTGGATATGTAAAACACACCTTCACTGGTATGGACTATGTTGCATACTACAAAGAGTTGGTAGAAAACTGTGGCGCTGAATGCGAAATCATTTTTGCAAACAACCCAAAGGCTATTTTGAACTACACAAAGAATATTCTTGTTTGCGATATCCACACTCGTGCACGCACAAAGAGAATTCTAAAAAACAATGGTGCTGAAATCGTGCTTGGCCTTGACGAAATTATGGATGCTCCTATCAATGGTTCTGGTTGCAACGAGCAATATGGTCTACTTGGCTCAAACAAAGCAACTGAAGATACTGTAAAACTCTTCCCCCGCAACTGCCAAGTTGTTGTTGATGCTATCCAAGCAAGGCTAAAGGAAGCAACAGGTAAGACCATCGAAGTTATGGTTTATGGCGATGGCGCTTTCAAAGACCCTGTTGGTAAGATTTGGGAGCTTGCTGACCCAGTTGTTGCTCCTGCATATACATCCGGTCTTGAAGGCACTCCAAACGAGCTAAAGCTCAAGTATCTTGCTGACAACGATTTTGCTTCCCTTTCTGGCGACGAACTCAAGCAAGCAATCAAAAATAAGATAACCGAAAAGGATGATAACCTTGTTGGTAAGATGGCTTCTGAAGGCACAACCCCAAGAAGACTAACCGACCTTATCGGCTCTCTTTGCGACTTAACATCGGGCTCTGGTGACAAAGGTACTCCTATCGTATTCATTCAAGGATACTTTGACAACTACACTGCTGAATAACAACTATTAGGCTCACTTATGTGAGCCTTTGTCAATAGATTGAACAAAAATAAATAACTATTAGTTCCACAAAAAAGCACGCTATATTTACACAATATGGCGTGCTTTTTATTAAAATTTATATTTTGTTATACATCAAAGTGGAATACTTCTTCGTAGTTTTGTCCAACACACAAGCTAACACTTGCCTTTGTTGAGTTGTACACAGCACTCCATAGTGTTCTTACCGGCCAACCAAGTTTATGGTAGTAATCAAGTTGCACTTTGGATAGCAATTCCATTGCATCATCATTAGAAATCACACCACCCTTTGCTGTTAGCGTGTCAACAATTTTTTGTTGTCTATCGTATCCAGCTCCCCTTTTGGGCTCGGGCGCTCCTTTTGCAATGAAGTGATTGGTAACACTTAAAAACTCTTTGCCATTATCTCTGCTTTCTGGATAGAACAACAATATCTCCCCATTGAGATATTCAATGAGCACTGATTTGCCAGTTCTATCAGAAACAACAAAGTGATAGGCAACTCCACCGATATCGTTCATATCATAACGATTGAACAATTCAAGCGCTTCTTCTACTGTTGAAGCCTTATCTAAAACCATCCTTATTATAATAGATGTCGAAATGGGCAATCTGCCAGTTTTTTGGTGTACTGGTGGTGTCTTTAATTCCAACACAGCAATGGCCAAGCCCTTTTCGTTGATGCCATCCACACAAAGATATGGAGCAAGAAGCGTGCGTGCATAGAGCTTTCCTTCTTTAGGGCCCTTTTCCTTCCCCCACATAAAGAAGTTTGCATCAGTAAAGCCTATGCTCTTGTAACCATTTGCTGGCGTGCACCTAACAAGCACACAGGGCGCATCTTTGTAATCAAAGTTTCTGCCCATTATATACTCGCCATTGTCATCAAAAGCAGTGAATACCGAACAACCAGCATGAGGTTCCTTTACGACAACAGGTTTTTTTGTTACATTCTTAATAGCAAAACCGAGCATTTTAACAACACTACCAGCCTTGCCTTGCTCCACCATTCCATCAAGATAAATGTCGTGGGCGCAGTCGAGTGTATAAAGGCTATCGTTTACTTTTGTAAGTGACTGCATACTTGCAATCTTTTTTGCTTCTTGTGTGTTTTCTTTCATACTTTACCCCAATAGTACATCAAGCATCATCATTACCGCAAAACCTACAAGCAAAGCATAGGTTGCGCCCCTTTCGGCTCCATGCGCATGAGTTTCGGGTATCATTTCGTCGCTTACTACATAAAGCATCGTGCCACCAGCAAAGGCCAAAGCAAATGGCAAAATCACTTGGGATATGCTTACTGCAAAGTACCCTATCAAAGTGCCTACTACTTCCACAAGGCCTGTTAGGAGTGCAATAACAAATGTCTTACCTTTGGATACACCCGCATTTAGCATTGGCGCAATGATAACCATTCCTTCTGGAATGTTTTGTAGCGCAATACCACCAGCGATAATAAGCGCTTGAGTGGTGTCGCCAGAGCCAAATCCGACACCAGCAGCGATGCCTTCTGGAAGATTGTGTATGCCTATTGCCATAACAAATAGTAGCACCTTGCTCAAGCTTGTCTTTTGGTGCTCTTCAATGTCTGGGCCCACCATTTTGTGCAGGTGTGGTACAAGCTTGTCAATAAGGTTAAGGCACACAGCACCAGCGAATATACCACCTATCGTTACAAGAAGCTTTAGCTCCCCACCATACTCAAGGGATGGGATAATCAATCCCATAACCGCCGCCGCAAGCATAACACCTGCTGCAAATGAAAGCACTATATCCGAAAACTTGTGTGATAGATTCTTAAATAGAAATCCTATCCCTGCACCTATTACCGTTGCACCACCAACGCCAAGGGCAGTTATCAGTACCATTTCCATATTTCACCTATATGATTTTTAATCTTCTTGTTGAGTTGCGTTTATGATTGATTGTGTATCTATCTCTTGACTCTCTTTGCCGAGCGCCGAAGCAATTTCGGCAACTTCCTTTTTACCAAGATTATATACAAGGAAGAATGCTATGAGCATTATAACAGCACCAGCAAGCATAAGTCCAGCAGCAACCTTTACCATATTTGCAGAAACGCCTGGAGCTTGCATAGAGATGGGGTTTGCTTGTGGGTTGTATCCTACTGCTTCCATACATAGTAGTGGGAGTGAAAGTGCAACACCTTGAGATACCTTTCTAAAGAAAGAGTACATTGCATATACGCTACCTTCTTCACGCGCACCTGTTTTTACTTCTTGATAGTCTATGCAATCATTTACCATAGCCCATACCAACAGGTTGAACAATCCACCACCAAGTTGAATGAGCGCAAGCGCACCAATATAGATAAATGAGCCTGCTGTAGATGCTGGTATTGGCACAACAAGAGCAACCAACGCACCTACAACACTCAAAACAAGGGGTGCACCAACAGACAAACGAGTGCCAAAGCGTCTTACAATTTTAGAAGCAAGTGGAATGAGTATAACAAGTGGCAGATAGCTAATAAAGCTGGAAACCGTTACCATAATACCAGCTTCGCCAAAGTGTGTTTGGAACAACCATTTTGTTGTTTGGGAGCTTGACATAAGGAAAACGATTTGTGCAAAAGATGCAAGACACAGACCAAGCAAGGGTCTATTCTTAACAAAGCCTTTGAGCGTCCTAATGTAGTTTACCTTTTCGCGTTTTTCAGCTGGTACCACTATGCGTTCCGTCGTTAGCTTTACACAAAGTGTATATGCTCCAAAAGCGATTACACCCATTACTATACCCACCCATATAAGGCGATTGCCGATGATGTTATCGTTGCTATCATAGATAATCATGGGTAATAGCATACAAAGAACACCACCCATTCCAGCCCCGATACTGCGCCAAGTGGAGAGTTGCGTTCTTTCGACAGCATCTCCTGTTATCGCGCTACTGAGTGCGCCATAGGGTACATTTAGCAATGTATAGCAAACATCCCACATGAGATAGGTTACAATGCACACAAGTATCTTAACCCAAGTATCAGCTTGTGGTATAGGCAAGAATACAAGAGCGCCCGAAACAACAAGCCCTATTGAGCCTATCTTTATCCATGGTTTGAACTTACTGCCCTTGCCTATACGAACATTGTCCATAATGCCACCCATAATGGGGTCATTGATACCGTCCCACACTTTGGTAAGAATGATAATGATAGCCCACGCGGCGGCGGGAATACCAATATATTGGGTGTAGAAGTCTGCCATGTAACTGGAAATCAGCGCAAAACTCATATTGCAACCAAAGTCGCCCATAGCATAGCCGATTTTATCGCGCCAACCGAATTTAGGTGTTTCTTTTGTGGACATTATGTATCTCCTATCTTTATTACATTAAATATGGTTTAAGTATATTAGACCAAACAACAAAGCCACCTGCGTTTAGGTGAAGTCCGTCGTCGCTATATGCTTTGTTTAGGTTTCCTTCTAAACCAAGAAGCGCTGTGTAGATATCCACAAAGGTTTCGCCCTTTGTTTCAACAAGCGCTTTGATTTTTGCATTTACGCTTTGAATTTTAAGGTTGTTTTCTGCCGTATCAAGGTCAGAATAGCTTTCCAACACTTCATTTTGTGGAATGATTGACATGCAGTAAAGTTCAACCTCCGGCAACTCATCTTTGATTTTATCAACTATCTTTGTATAGTTTTCCATTATGTAGTCTTCGCTTTTACCGGCATCTATATCGTTAGTTCCTATCATAAGCACGACCTTGCTTGGCTTTATGTCAAAAATGGAAACTTTTAGCCTGTTGAGCACCCCTTCTGTAGTATCCCCACCTATGCCCCTATTGTATGTGGCAAGCGGGAGTTCTTGATAGTAATCATCAAGTGGACAAAGGTCTGTGATAGAGTCGCCAACAAAGACAATCTGTCCTTTGGAAAGATTGCCATTCTGCACAGCATAGGATGCGCATTTGTCGTCGTAATATTGCTTGAAGAAGTTGGGTTCTCCCACTTCTTGTGGCTTTATACCAAGCACCAAGCCAACAACAATAACTGCTATCACGAGAACAGCAATCACACTCAAATATATGGCATCTTTTTTATTAAGCTTGATTTTCACAATGCACCTCTATTCAGCTAAAAGGGTAATCTATTTTGTGTTGTTGAACACCTCTATCCCAAATATTTCGACAATTATACCTTCTATGAATTTATTTGGAGCGTTAGGGTCGGAATTTATGCGATGCATATCATACACGGTGTGCAAAATTGCTCTATAAACCACCGTTCCTCCGTCTTTTTGTTGCGAACGCACAGGGACTAATAATATTAGTAGGATAATTAGGATAATTAATGCAACGAACACCTTTTTCATACTACGCCCTCCCAAAATCTATTTTTATTGTATCATATCTTATACATACGCGCAATATAGAAATAGCGCTCAAATGAGTGCTATTTGTTAGTTTTGATTGTTCTTGTTTTCTTGAGTGCGTTTTTCAAAGGTTTATTGGACCACAATAAGTAAAAAGACACGCAAATGCGTGTCTTTTTATGATACCTTTAACTAAAATTCAAGTGTTATATTACATCATTTCTTTGTAAAACTTTCAACCTTTTTGGGCAAAGACTACCCGCTTTAATACAATTTCGCACCCTTATTCATATTGCCAGCTAACTAATTTTATTGTATGTTCCAAACACCCAAGTTGAATCTTCTATTTGGGTTGGGCTTTCGCTGTGATGATATAAACCATTGATTATAATTTGATTTGGATTGCTAAAATCGCCTCTAAGATAAAAATCTGGTGGATAATAAATACCAAATGTGGTATCGTATCGTTCTTTATCAGCGTTAGTAACTTTATTATAAGGGTCATTTTCAATATAAAGATATATCGTCTTTTTATCTTCTGCTATCGTAATGGTTCCCTCAACAATTGTTTCACCATTTATATATTGGAACAATTCGTTTGTTACAGATTTAGTATACAGGAAAGTAAACTTTTCTCCAGTCTCTAATGTATAAGTACCACTTGGAATGCAGAATCGATTAGAATATTTATGATTATCAGATTCTTCTTTATATTCTTTACCTTCTAAAATATAGCTTCCCATTTTATAAGGCAATTCACTAATTCGATAAATATAGGTATGAATAGAACCATCAATCATCCCAAGATCTTCTTCCTCACTCATAATTGTAAACTGCGTAAAATCGTTATCAAAATCTTCGACATAACACCCTATCCAATCTTCTTTTTCTTTATCACTCCTTGTAAAAATAAAAGTTAAAGGCGTTATGACATCTTTACTGGTTCCTTTATAAACAACTCTATAAGTACCACTATATTTACTAATACCATCTTCAACATAGCTATATGTCATAACATTCATACTACCATCAAATGTAAAATAAGTATCTTCATCATCTTGCATTAACCACTTGCCTGTTGAGGATGCTAATTCATTATCGAAGTTTTCTTCACCATTATTTGAATCATTGCTATCTAACAAACCATCTAAAACATCACAACCAGTTAATATACAAGAAACAATAATTAATAGAAAAATTGAAAATGCCTTAATGACTTGTTTCATTAATATCGCCCCCATCTTGTAAAATTTTGCTTTTCGATATTTTAATTATATACTATATCGATAAAAAAAGAAACCACCCATTAAGGGTAATTTTTATATAATTAATAAAAAAGATGGGCAATAAGCCCATCTTTTTTGTTGTGTTTTACTTTTTGTTTAGGCGCCGTATCATAATGAAAGTCGGTATTAATGTAATTATGTACACTATCATGTCCACAACGGCTACCCAAACGCCCCAGGATATGCCAAGAAGCTCCACATCTTCACTTCCTGGCACAAAGATGTTTATCAACAGAACGACAAAAAGGATTACAAAAGCAAGTCCTGATGATATTAACAAAGCATTAGTTATTCTCTCTTTTTGTTTTTGTTTATTCTTTTTCATATCTTTTTAGCACACGTAAAACTAATTCTTTTTTAGGATAGCAAGCAGTTCATTGAAAGTCTTCTTTTTGATAACAAACCAGAAGATTGCAAATCCGCCTACTGCAAGTAAGATTACACCAGCAACGGAGCCAATTACGATGCCGGCTATCGCACCACCACTTAAACCTTTGTTAACACCAATTACTGCATACTTGGAGAAGTGGTCTGTTTCAAAGGTGATAGTTCCGTCCTCGTTTATGGTTGTTGCACATTCTTCAAAGTTGCCATTGTCGTCAATATAAACGACTTTAATGGTGTCGTACTTTACTTCAACAGCAGGGATTGTTACCATAACTTTGCCGTTTGGTTGAACGGGTGCGCCATCAAGAAGAAGGCTCATATCGTAAAAGGCAAGAACGTCGGGACTGCCGTCAAGATAGATAGCGATTTCACCAAGGGTTTCCTCACTAACATCCTCGTTTTCAAGCTCAACAACTTCAAATATAGTACCAGCGGGAACATAGGCATTGCTTCCTTCGGGCACGTTGACAACGGCATTTGTTCTATCGTTAACAACTCTGTCTATCTCGTTTTCATCGGGTGTTTCGTTGGGCGTTTCACTTGGGGTGTTGTCGGGATTGCTGGGAATAGTTGGAGTGCTCTCAGGGTCTACTTCGGGTTCTCCACCAACATACTCTACACCACTAATATAAACCGTTGTGGGAGCGGAAATTTGACCTGCCAACCAGTATTTATCACCCTCTCTACCTGTAACCTCGCTCGCGGTACGACGAGAAGTTGCATCTCCCACTTGATATTCTATAACAAGACCGCTCTCGCTAATTTGATAGTTATCCTTTACAAAAACGTCAAACTCGCAAGAACTTTCAGCTATCATAGTTGTAACCCTTTCACCAACGCCCGTCATCCATTCGTAAGCATGAACGTCTACGCCCTCGCCAACAAAGCTTACGGTATAGTAGCGCTTGTTAATACCAAGGCTTACTTGTGCCTCCTGATATTTGCTACCGTCTGCGCTGTTTACGCGAATTGTAAAAAAGATTTCGTCATAGGATGCTTCGTTGATGGGAACTATGGGCTCGGTCAACAAAAGGGCTTCATTATTTGTGAAAGCATTTCTATTTTGTCTAACGATAAAGTTATAAGTACCCGTATTTACAACACTGGCAAAATCAAAGCCTTCTATCTTGGATAGGTCTGCCTTTTTGTCCAAAATATCAATTCGGCGCGATTGAGAACTAATGCTTACGTAAGAACGGTTGCCTACCTTAAGGGCGGGATTATTTGAAAAATCAAAGCCCAAAATGTGGTTACTGCTAACGTCAAGCATCTCCAAAAGCGGATTGTTTGAAGTATCAAGAGCGCTCAAGTTACACATTGAAGCGTCCAAATCCACGAGTTTTACGTTCTTTGATATATCAAGCTCGGTTAAATTTTCGTTACTTTCCACACAAACCGTTGTTAACTCTACGCACTTTGAAAGGTCGATGCTGTCAAAATTAGCGTTCATTGCGTTTAGTTCTTCCAAAAGCGTACAGTTTGTAAGGTCGAGCTGGCCTATATGACAATTGGAAACATTCAGTTTTTTCAGTTTGGTATTCTTGGTAACGTCCAGGCTTGAAATGTTTTGGAAAAAAATATCCAGCTCTTCCAAGTTGGGAAGCATGGATATATCCAGCTTGTTTATTTTTTTGAAGGCTTCATAGTCTGTGCGTAGGTTGATTTTTTTGAGTTTTGTATTATTAGTAAAATCAATCTCGGTCAGATGATTATACGGTGCAATAAACTCCTCTAAATTTACGTTGCGAGAAAGCTCTATATGCTCAACGTAACGCTCACTCATATCAAGTTTTTTAAGGTTAACAAAATACTCTATGCCCTTATAGGTGCTATGGTCGCCTGCGCTGTACACACCGGGACTTAACTCCGTGATGGCATCCACCTCGCTTGATGAAAAATAATATGCAGTTGACGAGGCATCTGCACTCATATTCTTATAACGCTGGATAAAATAAGCCCTAAAGGAATTATCGGGGAAATTTTTGGCGCAAAGGTGCAGCTCGCCAGACGCACTAATACAAGCGGACGAGCCGTTAAAGGTTCCAAGCGTCACCCCACTCTCGCCACAGCATTCGGTTACTGTATAGTAGCCGTTTGCGTCCACGTAGTCATCGGGATTAATGTTTGCATCATAGGCGCTTGCGGTAATGCCCATTGTAGGAATTAGAGCAAATAATGCAACAATTACAACAAAGTAGGTCAATCTTTTCAAGTTAGGTTTCATATATACTCCTAAAAGGGTATAGGCGGTGGGCGTTTCCACCCACCACCTACGGAATTGCTTTAAGTTTTCAAAATCGTTTATTCTGCAGCAGATATGTCGATGTCACCGGCGGTTACACACGTTAAGACAACGTAGAAGTCTTCGTTATCACAAACATCCCAGTAGTAGTAATCGAATGCAGTTTCTTCTACATAGGAAGGTTCTGTCGTGTCATCCAAGCCATACACTGCTAAGGTAAAGGTTAGAGTTTCTGTCAAATGAGATGTACCGCATTTGCAGGTGCCGTCAAATTAGGCAACACACTCCAGAATACCCACGACTTGATTGCCAGAGCCGTCGTCATACGTTGCAAGTTCATAGTTGGCGGAATCCCCACTCGCAACAAGCGCAATAGTTTCATAACGGTATGCCTCGGGAGAAGTACCGTCTTCCAATTCCATAAAGATATAGAAACCATCGGTGAAATCCTGGGAATTTTTATTTGTTATAGAAACTTTTACCGACTCACCTGCCACAACGCCATCTTCGGCACTTAGCGTAATCTCTCCAGTTGCATACGTAGTATCAGTAATATATAAATGAAGATTAGTCAACTTCTTTTTGGTAATCTCCACGCCAAGCTCATCGATATCATAGTTGCCAGCATCGGCACCGCCAAGGGTATAATCTATCGCAAAGGTTTCGTCGGTGATACCAGCATCGCTTGTTTCAATCCAAGTAATGTAAACCTCGTCGTTGTCCGAAACAGAATCCTGACCGCCACCGGTGTTTGCACTGGTCAAGTCAAACGGTGTGGCAAGGGTGAACTCGCTCGTTCCATTGTACTCAACCTTGACGTAAGAGGAAAGGGATACCGTCAAAGGCTTAATGGTGACCGTAGCAGCAACTTCGGAGAAATCATAGTTGTGGCTTACCGTGCCAAAGGCCGAATTGCCAACGTAAGGCGTCAAGATAACGTCGTCAGTGTACTCGCCAGCGTTTTTAGAAGGAAGCGTTGCCGTAAGCATCAGGCTTGTAGCCTCAGTGTCAACGTATCCGTCAAACTGATTGGAGTTTACAGAAAAAGCATATTGCTTCTGTCCGTTATAAGTTTCTGTCACTTCAATCGTCTCGCCTGCCTTCAAGGTCAGCTTTTTGGGCACGATGGAGAAGCTATATGTGCCAAGCGTGTAGTTATCGCAATCTGCACCGTCAAGGTAAGGCGCATCCTCGCCGGTCAGTACGGTAGCGCCTACGTCGGCTTTGTCAAACGCAACCTCAATGTAAACTTCGTCTCCGTCAATAACGCCGCCGAGGCTGGGGGCAGGTGCGTGTATTTGACGTACACTTGTTCCAGAATATTCAAACTCTGCGGTAACGTTGATAGTTTTGGGAGTTACGGTAATCGTGGCACATAACTTGTATTTGCCTTCAATTCGTTCCGCAAACTTGTAGTTTGCCTTGTCCGCTCCGGCAAGTAACGCTCTGTCATCGGCACCGGGATCGTCAATAGTAGTCGGATCGTTTTCAGGTATCAAACCGTAAGTACCGACGATATAATCGGGACCTTCGTCACAGTAGAAAAGTACCTCGTCGCCTGCCACAACGCCGTGTTCCGTGCCCAAAGGATAAGCAAGGACACCTTCACCACCGTCATAAACCTTGGTAAGATCAAGGTAGTTCAAGGTTTTGGGGGTTACGGTAACACTTGCGGTGTCCATATTTACGTCGTAGTTAAGCGTGCCTGTAACGATTTCTTCTAACTTGCCGTTTTCTATCGTATATTCACCAACGTTTTTCTCAGTACCGCTAATTTCAAGAAGGAGAGTTTCTCCGTTTACAACGCCACTGTTTTCCGCATTAGTATAAGAAACGTCCCACCAACTTTCACCGCTATATTCAACGGTAAGAACTACGTTGTCAAGTATCCTTGCAACGATATTTGCCGAACATTGACTTACGTCGAAAGTATAGTTAGAACGCCCGTCGTCCTCGTCAATAAATCCCACTTGAATTAACGGCGATTCAACACTATTACCGTCAAACGTCCACTCTACAAAATCATTTGCTATCGTTTCGCCGTTTGCTAATCCGTGGAATACGATATCTCCGCTATCAACACTTTCTTCACCCGAGAAGAAGTGGTATCCGCCGTAAGTAAACTTAGCGCCGGTAGTCCAAATCGTACGCTTTGTAACGGTAACCTCGGTAGTCTGTGCATCGATCTCATAGTTTGCCGCGCCATGACCTAATACGTCAAGAATAGCAAACACAGCATCCGTTCCTGTATATACGCCAACTTTTTTGTTTGTAACGTCTATATCGACTATAATAACGTCACTGTCAACTATACCGTCGTGCGCAAGCGTAACCTCGCCAAACGTCGTGCTTCCGTCGTATACAACGCTTGCCTCCACGTTGGAAAGAACTTTCTTTGCAATAGTAAATTCTCTCTCCACTCTGTCGCCTGCGTGGGTTTCGGTTTCATCAACCGTTACTATCACCTTATAGGTGCCTGCATCGGTGGGGCGTTCGGTAAGTTTAGTTTCACCCTGCCAATACTCAAACCCCTCGCCACCAACACCGTCAAACGTAACGGTAGGCTCTGCAACGGGTGTGCCGTCATAGGTCTTGGAAATATCCGAAACCTGCAAATTTGCGGGTGCCTTGTCAGTTTCAAAATACTCGGTATCCGACTTCGCGCCGCATACGCAGGACTTGTAGTACTGCGCCTTGGTTGTTGCGGTTGCCTCTTCCTTTAAGTATTCGCTTGAAACCACGGTCTTATCAAATACGTGAGCCGTTTCGTCTTTTTTGTCACCGCAAACAGAACATTCGTACCAGTGCGTGGTTTCGCCTGCCGTTAAAGTCGTTGCATAGTCGTGAGTGATAGTACGTTCTGCGCCACACTCGTTACAAGTCGTATCGCAAGCGTTGTCGTATTCGTGTTCGCCTACTGTTCTTTCGTATCCGCAAACGTTACTAGTCGTATCGCAAGCGTTGTCGTAAACGTGCGCGCCTACAGTTCTTTCATATCCGCATACGTCGCAGGTAGTGTCGCAAGCGTTCGTATACGTATGTGCGGCGAGGTCGCTCTTTTCTTCCTCGTGCTTACACTCTGCGTCGTGCCAGTGATTTTGGGCATCGGTAGACCATTCCGTTTTATAAGAATGCTCGTGAAGAGCAATCGGTAAAACTATTCCTAAAGTAGAGCCAACTACTATTACGGACGCAACCGAAATTGCAATTATTTTGTGGCTTACTATCCACGCCCACATTTTGCTAAAAAATGCTTTCATATTGTTACTCCTTTTTTATTTTTAAGAAATCGCCGTTTTTAATTTTACTTGTTCAAGTATGTCTACAAATTTGAGTTTCCCCTTCGCTTTTCTAATGCAAGACTCGCTCATCCCCACCCTTACTTGACCGGGAAGACCGTGAGCCACGCCGTTTTCGTCAAACACCTCCACGTAGAAGTACCAAACGACTGAATCGAGGTTTTTATGCCTTTCGGGGCAATAGAATTTAATTACCCTATCGTGGCGTTTTAACTCGAATAGGCAATACGGCCTATCACTGTTTTGGGGAACGGTGAAAACTGGAAAATCTTTTTCAAACATTAACGAAAAGGACTCATTCGGTTCGTTGATTAAAAGAAAATCGGTTTCGGGAATATTTTCGTTTACTAGATATTCCAAACCTTTTTCTTTCGCAAACTCAAACTTGCCGAAATGAATTTGCTTTTCAGTCATCTCACCACCTCCGCTTTTACGAATTGATAGTACGGCAATCTATCTTGCATACATTATATCAAAGGGGTATTGCGTTTCGGTACACCCCTAAAGGGTGAAAATATAAAAAATAGGGGTGAAAAAAGGGTGATTTTTCTCTATTTTTTAGCAAACTGGTCCGTTTAGACTAAAAAAACGGACGGAGGAAGCCGAGTCCCTACAAGGGATTCGGCAACTAAATAAATCCTTGAACGGATTTGTGATATTTGTCTAACGACAAGT
>JAFXIB010000011.1 GCA_017533505.1 Clostridia bacterium
CTTGAGTACACCATAACTTGCTTTCATCCCACCAAATGCTTCTTTATCATTGGTAATCAGTTGCATGTTAAGATTACCCTCTTTGTTGCAAACTTCTATTTCTTTATTTAGCTGTTCAACGATATCAGAAGGAATCTCTTTGGAAGTATAACTCCTAACACTATGTCTTGATTTAATTAAGTCAATATCAAACATACTTATACCTCTACTATTGATGAAACTATTGTACCATATAATTAAGCAAAAAGTTAAAAATATTTTTTGATTAATGTTTATAATCATTTTTAGTTATGATATAATATCAAGCAAATGAGGTGTCAAATGAATAACAACTTAAAAATTAAAATTGCATGTTATACAACCAGTATCTCTATGAGTGCTGTTATTTGTTTGTCTCCACTTCTATTTTTGACATTCAGAGAAAGCTATGGAATAAGTTTTACTTTGCTTGGATTGTTGGTTGCTGTAAACTTTATAACACAGCTTTTGGTTGACTTGTTGTTCAGCTTCCTTTCTCACAAGTTTAATATCCCACTTTGCGTAAAACTGACACCCGTACTTACATTTGTAGGACTTTTGATATACTCATTGATTCCACTACTTATACCCAGTTTTGCTGTTGTTGGCATCTTTGTTGGAACAATAATATTTTCCATTGGTGGTGGGTTAAGTGAAGTACTAATGAGCCCAGTTATTGCAGCACTGCCAGCAGACAATCCAGAACATGAAATGAGTAAGCTTCACTCTGTTTACGCATGGGGCGTTGTTGGTATAATTGCCTTTAGCTCCATATTCTTAATGCTTGTAGGATACAACAATTGGCACTACTTGGCACTTACACTATCTATTGTACCACTTATATCTACATGTTTCTTTATGATAACAACAATTCCTCAAATGGAAACACCTGAAAAGATATCTGGCGTATTAAAACTTATGAAAAACAAGGAGCTATGGCTTTGCTTTGTTGCGATATTCCTTGGTGGAGCTGCAGAAAACACCATGTCACAATGGTGTAGTGGTTATATTGAAGCATCACTTGGTATACCAAAAATATTTGGTGATATATTTGGATTAGCCTTATTCGCTCTGTTCTTGGGCATAGGAAGAACACTATACTCAAAAATAGGAAAGAATATTTCATATGTATTACTTTTTGGTGCAGTTGGTGCTACGATATGCTATCTTGTTGCTGCACTCTCCCCTATCCCTATTTTAGGTCTAATAGCATGTGCATTAACTGGCTTCTTTACATCAATGCTTTGGCCTGGAAGTCTTATTGTAGGACAAGAAAGAATACCTCAAGGTGGTGTCTTTATGTTTGCGATGATGGCAGCCGGTGGCGACTTTGGATCAGCTGTCGTACCTCAAATTGTTGGGAGCATCACGGATATTGTGACAGCATCTGAAATGGGCATAAACCTTGCTAAAACCCTCAACATTACTGCTGAACAAGTAGGTATGAAGTCAGGAATGCTGATTGGCATGATATTCCCGTTAATAGCTATATTTGTATACT
The DNA here is from genome assembly GCA_017533505.1 of Clostridia bacterium. Taxonomy (GTDB): domain Bacteria; phylum Bacillota; class Clostridia; order Christensenellales; family DTU072; genus Stercoripulliclostridium_A. The sequence goes on from JAFXIB010000011.1 coordinate 1,520, forward strand.
TAATAATTATAAAAACAAATAAAAATAAAGAACTCTTAAAATAGAAAAAAGCCACCTCATGGTGGCTTTAATTTTAGTCAAATAACATTTCTGAAATTTTTTCTTTTAGTTCCTCTATGCCCATGCCTGTTTTGGCACTTATCATGACTATATTCTTGCTTGCAGGGAGAGGAATTTCATCATCGCGTTCTGCATCCATTTTGTTGATTACAACTAATATTGGAGTATCCTTTACACCAATAGACTCCAAAACTTCATTGACAACATCAAATTGCATTGTACAATCTGGATTGGAACCATCTACAATATGCAAAATTAAATCAGAGTATTTTGTTTCTTCTAATGTAGAACGGAATGCTCTGACAAACTCATGAGGAAGTCTTGATATAAAGCCAACGGTATCAACAAGCAAAAACTCCTTACCCAATCCTAACCACATTTTACGCGAGATAGGATCAAGTGTTGCAAAGAGTTTATTCTCTTCAAGAACTCCAGCCTTTGTCATGGCATTCATAAGTGTAGACTTTCCTGCATTAGTGTAGCCAACGAGAGAAACTGTCTTAACTTTGTTCTTCAAATGCTTTTCGCGTCTCAAAGCCCTTTCCTTGGAAAGTTTTTCAATGCGTTCTTCAAGATCACGAATCTCTGCACGAATGGTACGCTTGTCAAGTTCTTGTTGCTGTTCGCCACCACCACGACGGGCGCCCATACCACCGCCTCCACCGCCTCCTTGGCGTGAAAGCACCAATCCTTGTCCAAGCACTCTTGGTAGCATCTTGCGTTTGCGCATAAGCTCTACTTGGAGCTTTCCTTCGTTGCTGGTTGCATGGCGAGCAAAGATTTCAATAATTAGGGTTGCCCTATCCATAACAGTAACGCCAAGTTCTTCTTCAAGGTTGTTTAGCTGGGTTCCACTAAGCTCGTTATCGAAGATAACAACCTCACTTTCGGTTGCTTCAGCTACCGATTTTAGCTCTAAAAGCTTACCTGTGCCGATATAGTATGCTTTATCTGGATGTTCTTTATGTTGGGTTAAAATCGCTCTAACTTCGTAGCCAGCAGTTTTTGCAAGCAAGGAAAGTTCCTCAAGAGGTTTCTCGAGGTCCTTTTCCAAGCCAACATTAACTAAAACTACACCAGGTAGTACGATTTCTTCAAAACGCATTATTATCCTCTAATTTGAGCATACATAGCTTCCATTTCTTCCTTGCCCATAAACTTTGGTACTGGATAGAGTGGGTTAGCTTCTTTGAGTGCATGGTTTACAAGCCATGGAATATCTTCGTCTTGGATCTTGCCTTCAACATACTTTGGAATATTCATATATTCGTTCATATCCTTGATGGCTTGAACAAAATTCAATGCCTTTTCGGTTACATTTGCGCCTTCAATACCAGCTATATCAGCAAGTCTTGCAAGTGCTTCGTGACAGCTATCGCCAAAGTAATCCAATACATGTGGAAGAATGATAGCATTTGCTAAACCATGTGGTACACCATACTTGCCACCAATTGAGTGTGCAATTGCGTGTACATATCCAACATATGCTCTTGTGAAAGCAACACCTGCGTGATATGCAGCTTCTTGCATCTTTTGGCGAGCCTCGATATCTTGACCGTCATCATATGCTCTCTTGAGATACTTGAAGATTAGGTCAACAGCAATTTCTGCTTCTGCTTTTGTAAAAGCTGTGTTGCTGAGTCCTATGTATGCTTCAACAGCGTGTGTAAGAGCATCCATACCTGTTGTAGATGTAATATGTTTGGGAAGTGAGATAGTAAGTTCTGGATCAAGAACAGCATAGTTTGGAATGATGCTTGGGTCATTGATTGGATACTTATCGTGGGTTTTGGGATCGGTAATAACAGCTGCAAGAGTAGCTTCACTACCAGTTCCTGATGTGGTTGGTACAGCAAAGAATGGTGGAATCTTTCTCAAAATCTTGAGTAGTCCTTTCATCTTACTTACAGGCTTGTTGGGGCATACTGCACGAGCTGCTACTATCTTTGCGCAGTCCATTGGAGAACCACCACCAAAAGCAACAATAGCTTCACAAGCATTGTCCTTGTAAATCTTGAGTGCGTCTTCAATATTATCAATGGTTGGGTTTGGTACAACATCACTATATACTGCATACTTCAAACCAATTTTATCCATTTCTTCAAGCATTGGAGGAACCAAGCCAAGCTTCATAAGCATGCCATCAGTTACAACCAAAACTGATTTGATACCTTTATTCATAATAAATTCTGGAAGCTTTTTGATGCTACCAGCACCAGTAATTAGTTCTGGCACTCTCCAAGGCATTACTGTTGCAGAAACAACCTTGAATACATTTTGATATGCACGACAATAAAATTTAGTCAAACCGTTCATGTCTTTCTCCTTATTTGTCAATATTATATAGGCCCTCGGCCTTATCAGTTCTATTTAGATATTTACCACGAGTAAAATCGGGAATTGCTTGTGGAATGCTACCTTCTTTGATTGAAATTTCGGAAAGTGGTGTGATTACCATCCATGATGCAGTATCATATACATCAATTGGCATATGAGTGCCATTTTGAACTGCCTCAATAAATGCACGAAGCACAAGGTAGTCCATTCCACCATGACCCCCACGAACACCTTTTTTCCTATACCATCTCCAAATGGGATGCATATACTTGCGAAGATACTTGCGTCCGTTGTTCCATAGTGGCTTGCCATAAAACTCATAGAGAATAAATCTACCATCTTCAAAAAGCATATTGTTGTCTTCTTGATACATGGCTTTTGTGCCCCTAACTGTAAAGCCTCTTGAATAGCTTCTTGGTAAAGTGGTATCCAAAGTCAATGTGATGGTTTCCCCATTTTTGCATTTTATGACTGTTGTAACGATGTCGCCTTGCTTAAATTCAGCATCAATCAAATCTGGATTTTGTGTTTTGCCATCCTTGATATATTGCTTTAGACCTTTTGCGCTTGATGATGTAGATGTTAAACTAACCATAATGTTACCACGATTGATATCAAGCACCTTTGCAATAGGTCCTAACTCATGAGTAGGATAGTTTTCGCAGTTTCTATTTAGATAATTATTCAAGCGATAATGTCTGTTTTCTTTGCCATGGGTAATCTCTTTGCGAAGATCGTGTTGATAGCCACCAGCACAGTGAACAACATCTCCAAACAAGCCTTGACGCACCATATTGAGCACCATAAGCTCATATTTTCCATAGCAACAGTTTTCCAGCATCATAACCGGTGTGCCAGTCCTTTCGTATGTATCAACAAGTGCCCAACAATCTTCTACACTATATGCTCCACCTACTTCTAAACCGACAATAATGCCCCTTTCCATTGCTTCAATAGCAACTTTAATATGATCTTCCCAGCTACAAAAGATAAACAATACATC
>JAFXIB010000110.1 GCA_017533505.1 Clostridia bacterium
CCAAGCTCCCCCTTTATACCATATGAGCTTATATGTATTCTATCACTATTTGGGGTAATTTTGCAATCCCATTTTGAAAATTTAGAAAGAAGTGCCGACAAATGTTGTGCGTTTGCTCCTTTAAGGAACACTTCTCCACCACATGCAAGCACCGCTAAAAGATAGGTGCCAGCTTCAATCCTATCGGGCATCGTGTTAAAAATTGTGCCTTTTAGCTCTTTTCCACCTTTTATTTTTATAAAAGGTGTTCCAGCTCCACTTACACATCCACCCATTGCATTGATGAAGTTTTGTAGGTCCTCTATCTCTGGCTCTTCGGCTGAATTGGCTATTGTCGTTGTGCCATCAAGTGCTGTTGCAAGTAGCATAATGTTTTCTGTTGCACCCACACTTGGATAGTCAAGTGTGATAGCTGTGCTTTCTGCTTCACTTGCATCACAGTATACATAGCCACCTTCTTCTCTTATTTCCACTCCCATTTCGCGCAGTGCTTTTAGATGAAGGTCTATTGGTCGGAGTCCTATATCGCATCCACCTGGATATGCCACTTTGGCTTTACCCACTCTTGCAAGCAATGAGCCCAGCAAAAATATGGAGCTTCTTAACTCACATGCAAGATGAGATGGTATCTCGTGTGATGTAAGCTCGCTTGCTTTTATAACTATCCTATCCCCTTCCCTATATGTATTAGCACCAAGCGAATTGAGTATCCTTTGCATATTATGTACATCGGTTAGCCTTGGCGCGTTTGAGATTACTACCTCATCACTCGTTAGTATCGATGCCGACAAAAGTGGAAGAACAGAGTTCTTTGCTCCTTGTATATTTACTTCGCCATATAGAGATTTGCCACCATTAATAAGATATTTTGACATTGCACCTCTATCTTAATGTATGTGCTTTGGTTGCTCTTGGTTGAATTTTTTGCTTTGAAATCTTGCTTTTTGTTTTGCCAAATGACTGAAATATTGGTTTTTCGCCCGATAACCTTGCAAGTAAGCCTGAAGCAAACATAAATACCATGAGCGAACTACCTCCAGCTGATATATATGGGAGTGGCACTCCTGTCGGTGGTACTGCACCACTCACAACAGCAATATTAAGTAGCGTTTGAATGGCAATTATCGATGTAATACCCGCCGCCAACATACGCGTTCGATTGCTCTCTGCCTTTATCGCTACCTTAATGCCACTCCAAATGAGCACAAGATATACAGCTATTACGACAAAGCAACCTATGATACCAAGTTCTTCGCCTATAACGGAAAATATAAAGTCACTTTCGGCAAATGGTAGATATAAATACTTTTGTCTGCTGTTGAACAGCCCCACTCCAAACAATCCACCAGAGCCTAATGCATAGTATGATTGTATAAGCTGGTAACCTTCCCCTTTAGGGTTTGCCCATGGGTCAACAAATGCTACAAGCCTTTTGACTCTATATGGCTCCAATATAATTAAAAGTGGTATCGCTATGCATACTGCTATTACGGCAATACTGATATGCTTCCTTTTCATTCCCCCTATAAACAGCATTACCATTAGAGATGCACCTATTACAAGTGTAATACTCATATTGGGCTCAAGCATAACAGCTACACATGTTGATAGCCCGGTTACAACTGGCACAATAAGTGACTTTAGGCTTATAGGTGGATGCTCATATAGATAGCAGGCAAGAAAGATTACCAATCCAAACTTTGCTATTTCGGAGCTTTGGAGTGTTATAAAGCCAAGATTTATCCAGCGCGTTGCTCCATAGCTTGATTGCCCTACCCCTGGAATAAATAATATCAGTAGTAGCACCATGGATACTGCGTATATTATCCACTTGAACTTTGCAAGCCACTCTTCCTTTACCAAATATCCACATACCATAGTTACGCACCCTGCTATAAAGCCCAGTAGTTGCTTTTTGACATAAAAGAATGCGTCCCCTGTATGTAGCTCGGCACTATATGAGCTGGCTGAATATATCATAACTATGCCAAATAGCGCAAGTGCTAATGTGGATATGATTATATTACGCCTTAAGTGCATATACCCTGTTTTTGAAATACTCTCCCCTTTCTTGGTAGCTGTGGAATCTATCAAAGCTTGCACTTGCTGGTGAGAAAAGTATGGTGTCTATGCCAGATGTGTCACTCAACTCCTTTACGCAGTCGTCTATGGTGGGGAGTATCTTGATGTCGGTGTAGCCCACCTTCATTGCAGAGTCATATATCTTTTGGGCATTTGCGCCACTAACTGCTGTGAAGCGTACTTTGTCGTATATTTCGTCGAAGAACTCGCAGTAGTCTTCCTTTTTATCGCTTCCACCCATAATGAGTCCTATGTTGCCACCCACCGTTTCTATGGCAGCAAGGCAGGCGCCGATGTTGGTGCCCTTGGAGTCGTTGTAGAATGTGATGCCACCTTTGGTGCATACGAATTCCACACGATGTGGTAGCACGCGATAGTCCCTTACAAATGCCATCAGTTGCTCCTTGGTTGCGCCAAGTATCCTTGCTAAACTCATGACTGCCATCATGTTAAATCGGTTATGCTCCCCCCTTGCACGGCTTTCCCTTACGCTAATGAGTGGCTGGCCACCTACATAAAAGTAGTTGTCCTTTACATATACATCGCCCTTCTGCTCGCGCGAAGATAGATACTTTACATTGCTCGGTAGGTGCTTACCCATTTCACGGATTATGCGATTGTCACCATTTAGGAAGGCGTAGTCGGTGGCTGATTGAAGGGCAAATATCTGCTTTTTGGCATTGACATAGTCGTCGTATGTGGCGTATCTGTCCATGTGGTCGTGGGATAGATTGAGCATATATGCGTATTTGGGCTTTAGGGTATATGTGCGCTCAAGTTGGAAGCTGGAGCACTCTATGATTGCGTACTCCAAGTCTTCGTCATCAAGCACAACTTGGGATACAGGATAGCCAATATTACCCATAGTGCGCACCTTTTTGCCCATGATTTTGAGCATCTTTTCCAGCATATCTACGGTGGTAGTCTTGCCATTGGTGCCAGTAACTGCTATCTTGATGGCTTTTAGGTGCTGGGCGCCAAGCTCCAGCTCACTTATTACCTTTATGCCTCGGCTCTCCCCTTCCTTTACAACTGGGTGGTCGTATGGAATGGATGGCGATACCACGATTAAATCAAGATTTTCGTAGATAGCTTCCCCTTTGTCACGATAGTTGTCGTTTAGTTCCAACCTATCGTCATATAACCTAACCGTATAGCCCAAACGCTCAAGAAGATTACTTGCCGATATTCCACTTGACTGAATACCCATTACCAAAGCTGTTTTCATATTACTCTCCTCAAATTATTAGTAGGGATACCACCCCTGCAATTATGGTGATTATGGCGTAAAATGAGACGATTTTGCTCTCATTTACCCCTTTTAGCTCCAAGTGATGATGTAGTGGTGCCATAAGTAACACGCGCTTACCTGTGAGCTTGAAACTAACTACTTGCACTATAACTGATATGCAACTGACAACAGGCATTATGCCTACAAGAATACTTATCAGTGGATTTTTTATAAACAGCGCTTGCGCTCCTGCGTAAGCACCAAGAGCAAGCGAACCCGTGTCGCCCATGAATATTTTTGCCTTGTGGCTGTTGTGCCACAAAAAGGCTATCACTCCACCTACCATTGATGCAGAGCTTATCATAAATGATAATAACTCTTTGCTATACTGCGTTTTGCCATACTCCACTGCATCATAGTAGCCAAAAAGTGTGATGAAAATGAATGTTACAAGATATATCCCCGTTGTTGTGCCAGCAAGTCCATCAAGTCCGTCAGTAAGGTTGACAGCATTGGACATGGCAATGAAGGTTAGTGATGCAAATGGAATATAAAAATATTTTAGGTCTATCTCTTGAAGCCCAAAATTAAGGGCAATTTTAGCACCAATAAAGGGGTTTTTGTAGCTAAAATAGGCAATAAATACTGCCACTCCCGTTTGGAAAATTATCTTTTGATATGCCTTTAGCCCCTTGTTTTCCTTGTACTTAACCTTCAAAAAGTCGTCAAGGAAGCCTATCAGTCCATAGGCAACTGTAACCACAAGTGCCATTCTCGTTATTGTGTAGCTCAAGCCACCAAAGGCTATACTAACAACGACAAATGGTAGCAAAAAGATAAGCCCACCAAAGGTGGGTGTGCCTGACTTTTGACTGTGTTGCTCCACATATCCAAGTATGGTCTGCTTGGCCTTTAGCTTGCTTGCTACCTTGATGACAATGGGCGCAATAACCATTCCAGCAAAGAAGGTAACAAGCATAGCCACTCCTATCCAACCTAAATCACTCATAATTTAAGCTCCTCAACACTTCTATTACTTCGCTCCTATCAGAATATGGGCGCCTAATGCCCCTTTCTTCCATATAGTCTTCGGCACCCTTGCCAGCTATGACAACAAGGTCGCGCGTGCTTGCTGTCGTCACAGCATAATTGATGGCGTGGGAGCGCTCCATAATCGTTATGTAGTTTGAGCTTACTTCTTTGTGACCACGCTCAATTTCATAGATGATGTTTTGAGGTTCTTCGTAGCGTGGATTGTCCGATGTGATGACAGTAAAATCGGCAAGACTTGCTGCAATCCTACCCATAATACTGCGCTTTTTGCTATCTCGGTTGCCACCACAACCAAATACCACAATCAATCTGCCATCAGTAAGCGCCCTTGCGCTTTCCAAAAGATTTTTGAGCCCGTCTGGCGTGTGTGCATAATCTATTATTACCTTTTTTTGCTTGCCTAAAATGTTAAATCTCCCTGGCACTTCTTCCATTCGTAAAAAGGAAGAAATTATAATGTCAGTTTTGACAGAAAGTAGCCTTAAAACCGTTACTGCTGTTAGGACATTGTAAAGATTAAATTCGCCAGAAAATGGTGTGGATAACTCAAAAATATCGTCAAAGCAGTTGATAATACAGCTAATTCCACAACGAGTTTCGTAGTCAATGGCAAATACATCGGCTGGATTTTTGATGCCATAGCTTGCATGTGGCACTTGGCTTTCGCCAAGTAATTTTATGCCAAAATCGTCATCGGAATTGATGACTTGGAAGTGGCTGAACTCCTTGCTAAATAGCCTTTCCTTTGCATCGCGATATGCTTGCATCGTACCAAAAAAGTCAAGGTGGTCTTGGGTAAAATTGGTGAGCGCTACTACTTCAAATTTGACACCATATAGCTTGTCGTAATAGAGCGCGTGGGCGCTGACTTCCATGATGACATACTCAACACCACCAAGCCTTGCAATCTCAAATAGTCTATGTAGCTCTATGGGGTCTGGAGTGGTGAGCGTTTGGTTGATTTTTTGCTCCCCTATATATGCACCAAGTGTGCCTATGGTGGCAACACGCTTGCCAGCACTCTTGAGCACTTCGGCAATCATTTTTACCGTTGTGGTCTTGCCATTTGTACCAGTTATTCCTATTATTTTTAGATCGCGATGGGCATTATAGTGGAAATTTGCTGATATTATTGCCATAGCTACCCTAACATTTGGGGTAACTATGCAGGGAATGGCACTTTTGCACTCCCTATCACTTACAATGCAACTTGCTCCCCTAACTTCGACATCACTAATATAGTTTGCGCCATCAGCATTATCGCCCCTTATGGCAAAAAATAAACTACCCTTTGTGCAATCGTTGGAGTTGAGAGTAAGGTGGTCAATATCAATATCTAAAATGTCGTTGCTTAATTTATTAAGCACTTCGACATTTTGTAACAACTCTTTTAGTAACATAACACTCCTTATGGTCAAAATATACTCTTGAATATTTGTCCTATGTAAGGAGCTGCTACCAGCCCACCATAATATGCGCCAACTGGCTCGTCAACTACGATTAGCGCAATGTATTTTGGTGCTTCAACTGGGGCAAAACCCACAAATGTTGAGATGTATTTGCCACGCGCTATCGCACCATTTTCGTACTTTTGGGCAGTGCCAGTTTTGCCACCTACCCTTATGCCTTCCACTTGCGCGCCCTTGCCAGAGCCTGTTAGCACTACCGTTTCCAACACTTGACGCATTGTTTCCGATGTACTTTCCTTGATGATGTTCTTCTTGATTTCGCCACCACCTTGATACAAAAGCGTGCCATCCGAAGAAACTATGCTTTTGCATATATGTGGAGTGACAAGATTGCCACCATTGATTACTGCCGAACAAGCTCTGATGAGCTCCATTGGTGTCATAGCAATCGCTTGTCCAAAGCCTATGCGCGCAAGGTCTACATTTTTGACACTCTCTTGCTTGATTGTAAGCCCACTTGCTTCGCCACTAATATCAATGCCTGTCTTTTCGGTTATGCCAAATTTGGTGATGCCGTCATAAAAATAATCTACGCCTACACTCAATGCAATATTCATAAAAAGACAGTTGCAACTGCTCGCCACACCTTCAGTAAAACTCTGCGAGCCATGACCTTTTGTGCGCCAACACTTGATGCGCTGTCCATCCACCATAAGTGCTCCATTGCAGTAGGAACGGTATCCCGTAGTGATTTTGCCAGAGTCCAATCCAAGTGCTGCTGTAACCATTTTGAATGTTGAGCCAGGCTCAAAAACATCACTTACCAAGCTTACTCTTGAGAGCTTCATAAGTGTTGATACATCACCCCGTGGCACATTGTTTAGGTCAAAGGACGGAGTTGTCCCCATTGCCTTGATTTCCCCTGTGTTTGGGTCCATAACAATGGCACTAACACTCTTTGCATTGGTGTTGAGCTGACAGCTTTCGATGGCGTTCTCAAGGGAGTCTTGAATGTTCTTTTCGATTGTACGAGTGAGTGTTGCACCCTTGACACCTTCAGCATAGTAGGTAGTGTCCTCTTTTAGCTCTCTGCCCACAAGGTCAGATGGAACATAGACATATCCATCGCGCCCAGCAAGATAGCTATTATAGTAGCTTTCAAGCCCAGTTTGACCTACACAATCGATGTTGGTAAAACCCATAACTTGCGTAAGAAAATCGGAGTATGGATAAACCCTTTGTATGCTCCTTGAGATAAACACCCCTGTTACACCCATTGAGAGTATATCCAGTACAACTGACTTATCAACATTTTTCTTTACCGTAATTTCGGAAGTTTTTGAGTTTAGCTTTGCATACAGCTTTTGATAGTCAAGGTTGAGCTTTTCGGCAAGTGCCTTTGCAGTAAGCTCCTTGTTGAAGCAAGATACAGGTCGTGCGTAAATTGTGTAAGTGGACACCGTGCCAGCAAGCAACACTCCATTTGCATCCAAGATTTCGCCTCGCTCGGCTTTGAGTGGAATATCCCTATACCACTGCTCAAGCGCCCTAACTTGCAAACTTTCGCCACCAACCACCATTACGGACACAAGTTTTGCAAAAACTGCCATAAATAAAAAGATTACCAGCACTGCTATCGCTGATAATCTTTTCCTTTGTAGTAATTGAGTTATTTTTTTGATGTATGCTCCTTATTGACTATTTGTTGGAAAGGGAGTCGCACATGTCGTCAAACCAGTTGCTGTCTTCCTTTTCAAACTCCATTGCAAGTGCTGTGATGCCTTCGTTTGCATCTGCGTTTGCCTTGGTCTTTACGCTTTCGCCCTTGCCAAGATTGAGTGCTAGTATAGTAGATGCAACCGCAACGGTAATAAGAACATAAACACCGATAAAAATCTTGCCAGCCTTTGAGAGCTTGACAGTCTTTTTTGCTGAACGCTTGGTGGTGCCTACCTTTGAATCGGTATATTTTTTGGCATAAAACTCTTCGGAAGAAAGGAGCTTTTCGGAGCCACTTTCACGGTGGAGTTGTGCCTTCATGTAATCGTCGTAGGAGTTGAAAGTTTCTTGTTTGGGTTCTACTACGGTAACTTGTGGAGCGCCAAAGTAATTGATTGACTCAAAATCAAAAGAATTGCTGGTGATGGTTGCAGCACCAGATGAACGAGAAAGCTCGCTCATTCTTTTTTCGCGCATAAAGATATCGTAGTCAGTTAGTGCTTCTCTTTCCACTCTATCAAAAACTCTGTTAGAGTTGGTTACTGCTACATCTCTTCTTAATGTTACCATATTGTCCTCCTATACCCTTTCAACTATCCTTAATTTTGCGCTTTCGGCGCGTTTGTTATCCTTTAATTCTTGTTCGCTTGCAACGATGGGCTTTTTGGTGAGTATCTTTACTTCCTGCCTCTTGTTGCAAACACATACTGGCAATCTCTTGTCGCAAATGCAATCCTTTTCTAACTCTTGGAATGCGTTTTTGACGATTCTATCTTCCAATGAGTGGAATGTTATGACTGCCATCCTACCACCCTTTTTGAGCCTCAATGCTACATTATAGATAAAATCATATAATCCTTCGAGCTCGCCATTGACTTCTATCCTAACAGCTTGGAAAACTCTCTTTGCTGGATGACCGTGTTTGAAACGATATCCTGCTGGATAGCATCTTTCGATGATGTCTGCAAGTCTATCCGTGGTGGTGATTTCGGCCTTTTCTCTTTCTCTCACAATCGCCCTTGCAATCTTGCGTGAGAGCTTTTCTTCGCCATACTCAAAAAAGATTTTTGCAAGCTCTTCTTCGGAGTAGCCATTGATGACTCCCTTGGCATCAAGCTCTTGCTCGGTGTCCATTCTCATATCAAGTGGCGCTGGCTTTGAGTAGCTAAATCCTCTGCTTGGGTCATCAATCTGTGGTGATGAGACACCCAAATCAAGAAGTATTCCATCAAGCTCATCTATTTGAAGTTCGTCAAGGTGCGTTAGTATATTTTTGTAATCGTCGTGTACGAATGTTACTTTTTGTAGATAATCGGCAAGAACCGTTTTTGCGTTTTCAATCGCGTTTGTGTCAAGGTCGTTGCAGATTAGCCTTCCAGTTTTGCCAAGTCGCTCTAATATTCCTTTGGAGTGTCCTGCTCCACCAAGTGTGCCATCAAGGTAAATGCCATCACTCTTTACTGCCAAGCCATCAAGGCTTTCGTTATATAAAACGGAGATGTGTTTGAATTCCATATTATACGCCGTAATCCTTTAGGGCAAGTAGCATTGAGTTGAAATCGTCTGCATCGGAGTATCCCAGCTCGTTGTAACGCTCTTCGGACCAAATTTCGATGTGGTCGAATGCCCCTGCTACCACGATGTTTTTGGTTATCCCTGCATAGGATTTTGCCTTAACCGGAAGAACAAATCTACCTTGTGCATCTTCCTCTGGCTCAACCACGCTGACCATAATCTTTGTGATTGCCTTGCGTGCTTGGATATCGCTGAAAGGAACTTCTTTGAACTTTTCGGTTAGTGCGTTAAACCTCAAAGCATCCATTACCATCAAGCATCCGTTGGCGCCGTTTAGGATATAATATCCTTCTCCCAACTGCGCACGATATTTAGCAGGTAGACGCATACGATTTTTTGCATCTAACATCTGATTAAATTCGCCGTAAAATGCTGTCATGGGTACAGACCACTCCTCTCTTTGATACTTCAATTTTACCACAGATTTTAACCACTTTCAACCACTTTAATTAAAAATTAAGGGTGTTTTAGGGAAATTTAGGGAATGAGTCACGAAAATTGACACAAAAGACAAACATTTGTGAACAAGCGTTCTAAAAATTGCTTGCACAAACTTGGCAAGCAATTTTTAGTGCTGAATGAGGAGTGAGGAATGATGAGTGGCTTTGCTATGCAAACTTGGATAAGTGATAGCTCTCGCTACGATAAGTGATGCTTGCCATTGCAAGCACGATAAGTGATTTTCGCTTGCGCTCAAACGATAAGTGTCAAGCTATCGCTTGCGTTAAGGTTAGAGAATATGTGGAGTACTGAAAGTAGCTTTACACTCTAACATATACTTTTATCCTTAACTTTTAGCTTTGCTAAAAACTTCACTGCAAGGCAACTTCACTTGCCACAGCAAACTTCACTTTTGCGTAAGCAAAAACTTAACTCTAAATGCTTTAGCTACAAAAACGCGACAGTTTAGATGAAAGACGAAGGAAAAAAACCACTAATATTATTGCTAATAAAACGCGTTAGTTTGGATGCAAGCCGACGGAAAAGATAAAAACCCACGACGGGACTTTACTTTGCGTAAACGACCGAGTGGGTTTTTGTGTTTTCCTATGGATTGCGCCAAAATAACGCGTTTTAGATGTTGATTTGTTGTAGTATGTTGTTAAGCTTATCACATGATGTTAGATAATAAAAAATACCTTGCTTTTCATATACCGGCACTGTGCGTGATGCGTTGCCGTGTAGATGTCCGTATACAACACTATGTACTCCGTATTCTTTGAATAAATCGGTATAATGTGAGCTTAAATACCTTGAATTGAAGGGTGGAAAATGCATCATTGCAATGATTATATCCCCCTCTTCTTGGAGCTTTTTTGCTTCCTTGAGCGATAGCTCCAAACGAAGTTTCTCGCGCTCATAAAGGAGTATATCGTGCTCATCAGTTTCTACGCCAAGCTCTGGTACACTCCAACCACGAGTGCCACAAATTATTATGTTGCCAAACTTGATGGCATTGTTTTGTAGACAATATAGGTTCGGGGGAAGAATCTCTTGTATCTTCTTGTAGCTACTCCACCAATAATCGTGGTTGCCACGGATAAGTACCTTTATGCCCTTTTGCTTGCCAATTAGCTCAAGGTCGCGCTTGGCATCTTCAAGCTTCATTGCCCACGAAATGTCGCCAGCAATAAGCACGATATCATCATCTGATACCCTTTTGTCCCAATCCAATGTGATTTCTTCCCAATGATTATCCCAAACAGAGCCAAATATGTTCATTGGCTTTGTTTCATCAAAGGAAAGATGTGGGTCGCTTATTGCAAAAACTTTCATTGTTTACTCCTAACTGCTTATAAATCCAAAGTACGAAGAATATTATTCTTCGTCATCAATGGGAAGCTCGCTTACTTCAAGGATATTTTCTATCCTATCAAGCACTTCTTGTGCCCCACTTTTGTTTAGGCTTGATGTCAGCAATACATTGCCTATGCCTACCTTCAAAGCGTTGGCGATTTCTCTCTTGCGCTTGAGTCCTGCACTCCTACTCAACTTGTCGCCCTTGGTGGCAATAATTGTGAATGGTATATTATAATGATATAAATAATTGAGCATTTGTACATCGTCTGCACTTGGATCGCGCCTTATGTCAAGTAGCACAAATACATTGCGAAGCCCTGTGCTTTCTTGAAGATATGCTTCAATTATCTTGCCCCACTTTGCCTTTTCGTTGTCGTTTACCTTTGCAAAACCATATCCTGGTAGGTCAACAAATATAAACTCACCTTTGTTGACATCAAAATAGTTGATTAGGCGCGTTCTGCCCGGCTCCTTTGATGTCTTTGCAAGCCTACCATGATTGCACATGAAGTTGATAAAACTTGACTTGCCTACATTGGACCTGCCTACAACTGCAATTTCGGGAGTGCTACCCTTGATGATTTGCTCAACTGTTCCAGCACTTGTGATAAACTCTGCGTTTTTGATTACCATATTATTGCTTCCTTGAGCACATCTTCTACGCGCTCTACATATCTAAACTCTATCTTTTCCTTGACAAGCTCCGGTAGTTCCTTGTAGTCCTTGCGATTGTCTTCGGGTAGGAATACCTTTACCATACCTTCACGAAGCGCTGCAAGTGTCTTTTCCTTGAGTCCACCAATTGGTAGCACCCTACCACTTAATGTTAGCTCGCCAGTCATTGCGATGTTGCCATATACCTTTTTGCCTGTGATTGCAGAGCAAATTGCTGTGCATAGTGTGATACCTGCACTTGGACCATCCTTTGGTACTGCGCCCTCTGGCATATGAATGTGAATGTCGTTCTTCTCAAAAAACTCGTCAGCAATACCATACTCGCTTGCGTGTACCTTTAGATAGCTGATTGCTATCTTGGCGCTTTCTTTGATGACATCTCCAAGACTACCAGTTAGCACAAGATTGCCCTTGCCCTTTGAATATGCAACTTCAACTTCGGTGATGTCGCCACCAACCGAATTCCATGCAAGTCCTGTAACTATACCAACTGCATCCTTGCGTGGGCCCTTGGCTGGTAGTACAACCGGCTCGCCAAGATAATCCTTGATGTTATCCTTGGTTATCTTGAGCTTTTTGGTGCGTGGACGCTCTACAAATTTGGTTGCTACCTTGCGTACAACTGCATTAATTTGCTTTTCAAGCATTCTTACACCGGCTTCGCGTGTGTAATACTCAATGATGTAACTGATGGTTTCCCTATCAAGGCTAAACCACTTTTTGTCTACTCCGTTTTGCTCGATTGCGCGTGGCAATATGTAACGAACAGCAATCTCAAGCTTTTCGGGAGCTGTGTAACCAGTCATCTCAATAACTTCCATTCTGTCAAGAAGTGGTCTTGAAATGGTGTCAAGGGTGTTGGCTGTGGTGATAAATAAGGTTTTGGACAAATCAAATGGCACTTCCAAGAAGTGGTCACGGAAGTTTACATTTTGTGCTGGGTCTAATACTTCAAGTAGCGCGCTTGCTGGGTCGCCCTTGTAGTCCGATGCCATCTTGTCGATTTCGTCCATCAAGAATACTGGGTTCATGCTACCAGCTGACTGGATAGATGTGATAATCCTACCAGGCATTGCACCTACATAGGTCTTGCGATGTCCACGAATTTCGGCTTCGTCACGAACACCACCAAAGCTCAAACGAACATACTTTTTGTTCATAGCCCTTGCAATGGACTTTGCAATAGATGTCTTACCAATTCCAGGAGGACCAACCAAACAAATGATGGGGCTTCTGCCTTCCTTGCTTAATTTTCTTACTGCAAGCGCTTCGATGAGTCTTTCCTTGACCTTGCTGATGCCATAGTGGTCCTCTTCAAGCACCTTTCTTGCAACCTTGAGGTCTTCGTTATCATCGGTATATACTCCCCAGGGAAGCTCCAAAATGGTGTCAAGATAGTTTTTGATGAGCGCCATATCTGGGCTTGCTGGAGCTGTGCGCTTTAGCCTACGAACTTCGCGACGGAATTTTTCCTTGTTAGCTTCGGTGGTATCAAGGGCATCAATCTTTTGGAGATATTGTCCCTCTTCGTCTTCCTCACCAATTTCTTCGGAGAGCGCTCTGATTTGCTCCCTTACATAATACTCGCGTTGGCTGTTGTCCATGCTGGTGCGAACTTTTTCGGCAACATTCATCTCAAGACCAGCTGCATAAATCTCCATATCAAGAGCCTTGCAAAACTCAATAAGACGAGTTTCGGTATCTAAAGTTGTGAAGAATAGATACTTATCTGCTGTCTTTAGCCAAATTACGATTGAGTCAATATCAAGGTTTACGGTTGGAAGTTCAAACCTAATGGGGTTGCCACTAATACTCTTGATGATGCCACTAAAATTGTCAAGAAGTGACAATGCTTGCTCATAATATTGACGGATTTCGATGCTCTCGCTCTCACCAGTAAATGGGCATGATGCAAGCGAAACTGTGGTTGCAATACCATCACACTCCATCTCGTGAATGTAGTTACGGCGTGTGCCCGTCTTGTACATCAAAATTGCACCCTCGGAATCTTCGGGTACAAATATAAATTGCTCTACTTCGGTTACAATACCAATGTCGCCTTCTGCTGGGCGCTCGCCTACCTTGACTGGTACAAGCACTATCTTTTCGCCATTGTTTACTGCCCTTTGTATAGCCAAAATATCAGCATCTTCGGTTACGCGTAGCTTGCCACACTCGTATGGGAAAACTACTTCCTCGGTTGCTATCATTATCATTCTTGCGTTCTTCATAAGTTTATCCTTATAGACAATTTTATCACCTCAAGGGTGATAAAATCAATGTAAATTATTGGTCTTTTTAGCCTACGCTACGCGTACGATTGTGGGCTTGGAGCCACCATTTATACAATCAGCATCAATAACTATCTTTGCTATCGTCTTGTCGCCCGGTACATCGTACATAACCGACAAAATGGCGTTTTCCACTATCGTCCTCAAGCCTCTTGCCCCAGTCTTGAGTTTGAGCGCCTTGTCTGCTATCGCTGAAAGCGCGCTATCGGTAAACTCAAGCTCTACACCATCCATATCAAGTAGCTTTTGATATTGCTTGGTAAGCGCGTTCTTGGGCTCCTTGAGTATGTTGACAAGTGCCTTTTCGTCAAGTGGGTCAAGTACTGCTACAACTGGTATTCTGCCCACAAACTCCGGTATCAATCCAAACTTGATTAGGTCATCGGGGCGTAAGTCACTCATCATCTCGGAATAGCTCTCTTCACTATTCCTTAAGCTTGCGTTGAAGCCTATCGATGATGTGTCCTTGCGCTTGTCTACTATCTTCTCGAGCCCAACAAATGCCCCACCACATATGAACAATATATCGGTGGTATCAATTGGAATAAACTCCTGTTGGGGATGCTTTCTGCCCCCTTGAGGTGGCACATTTGCAACCGTGGACTCAAGTATCTTGAGTAGCGCTTGTTGTACGCCTTCGCCTGAAACATCACGAGTGATGGATACATTTTCGGACTTGCGACATATCTTGTCAATTTCGTCAATGTATATGATGCCCTTTTCGGCACGCTTTACATCGCCCTTTGCGGCTTGAATTAGCTTCAAAAGTATGTTTTCTACATCTTCGCCTACATATCCAGCTTCGGTAAGTGCTGTCGCGTCGGCGATGGCAAATGGTACATTGAGAATGCTTGCAAGCGTCTTTGCAAGTAGTGTCTTGCCACTACCAGTTGGCCCAAGCATAAGTATGTTGCTCTTTTCCAAAACAACATCTTTGTACTTTTCGCTACCCTTTGCTGTGATGCGCTTGTAGTGGTTGTATACTGCTACTGCAAGTATCTTTTTGGCTTCGTCTTGCCCTACTATATACTCGTCAAGCTTTGCCTTTATCTCCTTTGGAGATATTAGG
>JAFXIB010000111.1 GCA_017533505.1 Clostridia bacterium
ATCAAAATGTATGTCGCCACTATAAAACTGCTCACGCATTCTGCCATGAATGGTGATAGCTTTGGCGCCAGCTTCTTCAATTTCCTTTGCTACACGCGCACAATTTATCTCATTGTCATTGAAGCCAATACGCATTTTTGCTGTAACCGGTCTACCACCTGCTGACTTGACAGCAGTAGACACAACCATACCCAAACGATATGGGTCGCGCATAAGAGCAGAGCCCTCGCCATTTTTGACTATTTTAGGAACGGGACAGCCAAAATTAAGGTCGATTAAATCAAATTTGTTTAGGGCAGGATGCTTGACGGCCTTTTCTATAAACTCTGGTTCGCTACCAAAAAGTTGCACAGCTTTGATGGGCTCACGACTATCAGTTTTAAGGAGCGCTTCTGTGTTCTCGGAGCCATAAACAAGCCCCTTTGCAGACACCATTTCACCCACGCAAAGACCTGCTCCGTATCTATACGAAAGCACCCTTAAACCTATATCGCTAAACCCTGCAATAGCAGGTAGGATAAAGGGGGAATTAAGTTCAATATCCCCTATCTTAACCATTAGCCAAGCACCTTTTTTGCCTCTTGATAGTATTTTTCCATTGTGTCAACATTTGCGGGACAAAGCTCAAAACCAAGCTCCCTTGACTTTTGGTCAACATATAAAAATCTCTTGATAAATCTGTTTGTTGTGCCACTCAATGCAAGCTCTGGGTCAACTTTAAGGAATCTCAATACATTGAGAACTGCAAACAATACATCCCCAGCTTCCTTTTCTTGGTCCATGGCATCCTTTGCTTCCATAAGCTCTTTTAGTTCTTCATGTACCTTTTCAAGTGCGCCATCAACACTATCAAAATCAAATCCACACTTCTTGATTATCTTTTGTACCTTGTATGCTCTCATCAATGCACCAAAGGTAACTGGTACGGAGTTGATTTTGTCCTCCAAACCACTATATCCCTTTTCAACAGCCTTTGCTTGCTCCCAGAACTTGAGAGCATCTTCAGCATTCTGCGCCTTGTTTGAGCCAAAAATATGGGTATGACGACTAACAAGCTTGTGGCATACTCCGTTGATTACATCAACAGGTGTAAACAATCCATCTTCTTCTGCGATGGATGCGTGGAATAGTCCTTGCAAAAGCACATCACCACTTTCTTCCACCATCTTTTCTCTATCCATAAGGTCAACAGCTTCAGCAAGCTCATAAGCTTCTTCTATTGCATTGTTACGGATACTTACATTGGTTTGTGCCCTATCCCATTGACAACCATCTGGGTCACGCAAGCGTCTTATGATTTCCACAAGGTCGCCAAATGTATAGTAATCTCTTTCTACAAAATCACATGGCTCAAGAATTAGCTTTGAGTGGTAGGTTAGCTCGCCAATAGTTACATTTTCGCTTTCGCCATCGTCACCTATAACAAGTGCTGTTGCGTTTTTGCCAAAATTAAATAGTAGCTTTTCCTTTACCTTATCAAAAATATCTTCGTCAATTCCATCAATGATAATTGGTATGTTGCAATCAAAATTAGCAATCTTTCTGATGATAAAATCTTCGCCTGTAAAGTATGTAAAAGAGTTCATACGCGCTCCTACTTGGGGGATTTTTTGAGCCTTACAATATGCTGTCCAAATGGTATACTCATTAGTTCTTCTGTTGAGAACACCTTTGATGTCATCACAGCTATGAGATAGATGATACCACTCAAAAGTGTAATTAGCACTATGAATATCATGTTTAGCTTATAGCTAACAGCAATCGTTAAGCTCACGCCTATTATACCACCAAAGAGTAGGATAACGCCACTATTTTTGATAACATCTCTGTTTTTACCCATAAGTTGACCAACGGAAATTAGATTTAATATTGCAGTGACCGAAAAAGCAATAAGCTGTGCGTAAGCAACCCCTTTTATACCCAAGGTATAAAGAAGGATTATGCTTGCAACAATTTTTGACACTCCACCTATCAAAAGATTTCTTATTGGACTTTTGGTGTCTTTTAGACCTTGCAAAACCGATGTGCAAATTTGAGTGATTGATAGTAACAAAACGGTAGGCGCTGTAATCTTGAGTAATTCTGCTGAAAGTGCTATTTGACTCTCACTCAAAGAGCCATACAAAAAGCCCAGCACTCTCTCTGGCATTACAATAAAAATGGTTGTAAAAGGCACACCCACAAAAACAGCAAGTTTTATTGCAGTTGATGTTTTGAGCCTTATGGCATAAAGATTATGTTCTGTCCTATTTTGAGATAGATGTGGCACAACAGCAATGCCAAGAGCAAGCGAAAGTGACACAGGCAAATTGATAAGGGTGCTGACTGGACCAGAAAACAAGCCATAATTTGCAGTTGCTAATGCGCTACCGACGCTCCCTTTTAGAATGTTTACAACCATAAAACTATCAATAAACTGTGTGAGTGGAAAAATCATACCACCAATGGTAATAGGTAGAGAAATTTTAAGTATTTCTTTATATTCTTCCCTCGCTTCCTTAAAAGAAACAAACAGTTTTAGTGGTGGGTTTTTGCGCCTATACATTATAAATAAAATTAAAAATGTTACACCCTCGCTGACACTCACACCAAAAAGAGCACCAGCCACTTGATATTCAATAGGTTGGTCCTTGAGTAGTGCAACAAATCCCAACCCAGCAATGAGCTTAACAAGGGATTCGCTGAGCTGCGAAAGCGCTGTTGGATACATAAGGTGATTGCCCTGAAAATATCCCTTGAGCACAGCAATACCACTTACAAAGGCTATGCTTGGAGCTATCATAATATATCCAAAACTTGCCCCTTTTGCCCCTTGCAATGAGCCAATAAGTCCACTTGTAAGTATAAGAATAATTGCCATAAAAATGCCAAGCAATCCAAGTATTGAAAATGCTGATTTTACAACACTATTACCCGACTTTAGGTTTCCACCAACATTCTTTTCGGACACTAAAACACTTATTGCAAGTGGAAGTGCTCCACTTGATGCAGTCAATATCAAAGCATATACAGGATATACTAATTGGTATAATCCCATCCCCTCTGCACCAAGTAGATTGGTAAGTGGAATACGATAGCATGCCCCTATGATTTTGGCTACAAGTGTAGCAACCATCATAAGGGTAGCACTTTTGACAAAGGACTTTTTCATTATAGTCTTTGTGCCAAAAAATGTGATGCTGTTTCTGCTGTTTTTAGAGCAAGCTCTGTAGGCTCTTTTTTGGTATATAATACCACTGCTCCCATTGCATCTCCACTGCTTATGATAGGCGCAACAACCTGTCCACCTACCCCATTTATATCCCCTAAAAATAGTGGTTTAAGGTCTTTTTTGTGGTATACTTCTGTTCTTCTTCCGTTTATCAAATCTTGTAGTATTTCGCCTATAGGAGTCCCCTTTGTTATTGAGCCAAGCTCACCTGATACAGCCACTACTCTATCAGTATCAGTTATGATTGCTGTAAAACCTGTTGTACGATATATGCTACTTGCATACTCAAGCTGAAAATCTATCATTTCGCCTACTGCCGAATATTTTTTGAGCACAAGGGTATCATCCTTTTGGAAAACCTCTACTTCCTCCCCCTCGCGAATACGCATTGTGCGTCTTAACTCTTTGGGTATAACCACTCTACCAAGCTCATCC
>JAFXIB010000112.1 GCA_017533505.1 Clostridia bacterium
AAGTGAAGTTTTTGCTTACGCAAAAGTGAAGTTTGCTGTGGCAAGTGAAGTTGCTTTGCAGTGAAGTTTTTAGCTAAAGCTAAAAATTAAGGATAAGAATATATACCAAGAGCGAACAACAACTTTACTCTCTAATATATTCTTTTATCCGTAACGCAAAAAACAGAGTTTTTTGTAGTTATCGCCTTGGAGCGATAGCGCAAAGGTAATTATCGCCTGAAGGGTAATTATCGCCGAGCATAGCGAGGTAGTTATCTCTAACAAAGAAATTCCTCATTCCTCACTCCTCATTCATCACTCTAAAAAATTCCAAATCTCTTCGGAGGAAAAACATATATGAAACTCAAAAACATTGTAGAACTTCTAAACGCAAAAGTTTACTGCGGAGAAGATCAAGGCGACATGGAGCTTATTTCTGCATGTGCATCTGATATGATGAGCGATGTACTTGCATTCGTAAAAGACCAAGCCTTGCTCATTTCGGGCCTATGCAACCCACAAGTTGTACGCACAGCTGATATGATGGATATCAAGTGTATCGTACTTGTGCGTGGCAAGGTGCCAACTCAAGATATGATTATGATTGCCAAGCAAAAGGGTATTGCAATCATATCAAGTGATTATCGTATGTACTCAGCCTGCGGAGTTCTTTACAAAAACGGTCTTATTGCCGGCGACCAAGAAACCATCTAATGAGTGACGCTTTACATTTAGAATTTGAAGTGTCGGGCAACAATTTTGTATCTGCTGGTGGCGCATCTGACGAAGTCAAAAAGACGCTCAAAATGTTGGGCATAGGCGCACAGTATATACGCAAGGTTGCAATTGCCATGTACGAAGGGGAAATCAATATGGTTATCCACGCAGGCGGTGGAAGAGCCATAGTAGACATCTATCGCGAAAAGATAGTCATCGTACTCAAGGACCAAGGTCCTGGTATCCCCGACATCGATTTGGCTTTGACCGAAGGTTACTCAACTGCCACCGACAACATTCGAGACCTTGGATTCGGCGCAGGAATGGGACTTCCAAACATGAAGAAGTACACCGATGAATTCAATTTAGAGAGTGAGGTAGGCAAAGGAACTACTGTTACGATGGTAGTCAACTTCTTTTAATTAGGAGGAGTTATGGATAAAAAAGCTATCCATACGGTTATGCTTGACCGTGACAAATGCAAAGGATGTATATCGTGCATGAAGCGATGCCCCACCGAAGCAATAAGAGTGCGTGGTGGCAAGGCAAAGGTGCTGTACGAGAGATGTATTGGTTGTGGTGAGTGCGTGAGAATTTGTCCCCACCAAGCCAAGCTACCAGTATATGATTCCTTTGACAAAATATTTGATTATAAGTATCGTGTTGCAGTGCCAGCACCATCGCTATTTGGGCAGTTCAACAATCTTAAATCGGTAGATTTAATTTTGAACGGACTACTTGAAATCGGCTTTGACGATGTATATGAAGTTGCAGTTGGCGCAGAGCTTATCAGCCAAAAGACAAGGGAGCTTATGGAGAGTGGCAAACTCAAAAAGCCCATCATATCGAGCGCTTGTCCGGCAGTTGTAGAGCTGATATATATGCGCTACAAGGGACTGACCGACCATATTGTAGACCTTGTTGCACCAGCAGAAGTTGCACTTAGGCTTGCACGCGAAAAGGCTTTGCAAAAGGGCATACCGGCAGAAGATATAGGGGTATTCTTCATTTCCCCATGTCCAGCCAAGGTATTTGCTCTCAAAAATCCAGTTACTGCAAAGAGTGGAGTGGCAGACGGAGTGCTTTCTATAAGTGAAATATACTTCAAACTACTACCCGTTCTACCCAAGATAAAGGATATCAAGCCCCTTTCCAAGACGGGTATGTTAGGGCTTCGCTGGGCAGCGAGTGGTGGCGAGTGCTATGGCATCGAAAACGAAAAGTATCTTGCAGCAGACGGCATGGAAAATGTCATCAATGTACTGCGCGAGATGGAGAATGAGTCTTTGAACTACATTGATTTTGTAGAGCTTGGGGCATGTCCATCTGGCTGTGTAGGTGGTGTACTCAATGTAGAGAACCCCTTTGCAGCGCGCGCAAGATTGCGTTCATTTAGGCATAGACTGGAGCCACAAAAGAATGAGCTTAATGCAAGTGAATATGACGAAGAGTTCTTCCATTGGAATCACGAGCCAGAAGTGGAAGATATCTTTAGGTTAGATGCAGACTTTGCGACTGCGCTAAAGAAGATGCGCGAGATAGAAGATTTGTATGCAAAGCTCCCACACCTTGATTGTGGACAATGTGGCGCACCCAGTTGTAGGGCATTTGCAGAAGATGTGGTTAATGGCGACACCATAATTGAAAAGTGCCAAAAGATGAGCGATGAAATTGAGTGAAATAATCAAAAACCTTGATGCAAAGGTGGTAAACGCAAGCGACCTTGACAAGGAAATCGTAGGTGGATACTGTGGCGATTTTCTATCCGTTGTTATGGGCAAAGCTCCCGAAAACGGTGGCTGGTTTACCATAATGAATAACCAAAATGTGGCGGCGGTAGCGTCGCTGACTGAAGTTGGCGTAATTATCATTTGTGATGGTGTAGAGCCAGACCCATACCTTGATAAAAAGGTACGCGATATAGGTCTTGACCTAATCATTACACCATATCCCGTATTTGAAGCAGTAAAGAAGAGTGGACTATAATGGCAAAATATCGCTACGATTTACATATCCATAGCACCCTATCCCCCTGTGGCGACGATGATATGACACCTGTCAACATCGTTGCGACAGCGAGTGTGCTTGGGCTGGACATCATAGCGATAGCCGACCACAATGCTATCAAGAATGTGGAAGCCGCGATGGAAGTAGGGGAAGTGCTTGGCGTGACGGTTGTGCCGGCGTTTGAGCTACAAACCAACGAAGATATCCATTTGCTTTGCCTGTTTCCAGATTTTGATAGGCTGGAAGCCTTCCACAAAAAAATCAACTTTACCGACCTAAAAAATCGTGAAGATATATTTGGCAAACAGCTTGTTGTAAACTCTGATGACGAAGTGGTGGAAGTAGAAGAAAGTATGCTCCTTGCTTGTGCCGAAATCAGCGAACAAGAAGCCTATGCACTTGCGCGCAGATATGGTGGCGTATGCGTACCTGCGCACATAGATAGAGATGCTTTTGGTATGCTCTCAATGCTTGGTGGCATACCACCATATTATAAAGCTGTGGAGTGCTCTTGTGATGGTGGAGAGCTACCCCAAACAGAGGGACTTTTTGTACTGCACGACTCCGATGCTCATACCCTTGTGAGCATAGGTAAGGGTGTGCATTTTTTGGATTTACCATCTCCCACCCCCCAAGCTCTGATTGACTTATTAGTAAATTAAAGTAAATTTACATTTATTGTCACCCCTAATTGACAAAAAGTATTTGCATTTTCGCGCGCGTATGTTATAATACCTATGCGTGGGCTTATGCGCGCGTACAAATACTATCAAGAAACAAATACATTTCTTTGGAGGAAATAATGGCAAGAATCAAGTTAACAAAAGTTCCATTTGCCGGCACCCCAGAACAAGAAGCAGCTCTAAACGCAAAGCTCAATGAGCTCAAGAGCGTTCCTGGTGGATTGATGCCTGCATTGCAGTTTGCTCAAGAGCTTTATGGCTATCTTCCTATCGAAGTACAAACCAAAATAGCAGAAGCACTTAATATGTCTCTTGAAGAAGTTTTCGGTGTAGCTACATTCTACTCACAATTCACATTGAGTCCTCGTGGTCAATATCAAGTTTCCGTATGTATGGGAACTGCTTGCTATGTTAAGGGCGCTGGTGACCTTGTAGACGCACTCAAGGCAAAGTTTGGTATCGAGTCTGGTGAATGTACCGATGATGGTAAGTTCAGTCTTATCGAAACCAGATGTATCGGTTGCTGTGGTTTGGCACCTGTTATGACCGTTAACTCAAATGTATACGGCAAGGTAACTACCAATCAACTTGACGGCATCATTTCAGAGTACAAATAAGAATGAGAGAGCTTGCCCTACACATCCTTGATATTGCCGAAAATTCAGTCAAGGCAAACGCAAAGCTTGTTACCATCGATATCGATGTGCGCGACAATCTTTTGACCATCAAGATTATAGATGACGGCAAGGGCATGAGCGAAGAATTCCTACAAAAGGTAACCGACCCATTCACCACAACACGCACAACGCGCAAGGTAGGTATGGGTATCCCACTTTTTAAGCAAGCAGCCGAAACAAGTGGTGGCACATTTGAGATAAAAAGCCAACTTGGCATAGGCACCGAAGTTAAGGTAACATTCCAGCTTGACGATGTTGATAGGATGCCACTTGGAGATATCCCATCAACTGCAACAACGCTATTATATCCCGAATGTGACTTCAAGTGGATATATACGATAGGGGACGAAAGTTTTATATTTGACACACGCGAAGTCAAAGAGGAACTACAAGGTATACCGATTGACAGTCCGGAAATCATCGCCTTTCTCAAATCAATGATAAAAGAAAATATCGAAAGTATTAATGGAGGTTTAGTAATATGAAATCCATCGCTGATATCAAAGCAATCAGAGAAAAAATGCAAGCACAAATTATCAGCCGTGACAACGAAGATTCAGCAAATGAAACTCGCGTTGTTGTAGGTATGGCTACCTGTGGTATCGCAGCTGGCGCAAGACCAGTTTTCAACGAACTTGTTGACCAAGTAGCTAATAGAGGCATCAAAAATGTAAAAGTTACTCGTACTGGATGTATCGGTATGTGTAAGCTTGAGCCTATCGTCGAAGTATTCGTACCAGGCCAAGAAAAGGTTACATATGTTCATGTTGATGCAGAAAAGGCAAAGAAAATTCTCGACCAACATGTTCTTGGTGGCAAAATCTGCTCCGAGTATCTTGTAGGCGACGAAGCATAGGAGGATAAAATATGTATAGAAATACTGTTCTTGTATGTGGCGGTACCGGATGTCACTCCAACCACAGCGCCGAAATCTATGATAGATTCCAAGAGTTGGTTGCAGCAAACGGTATGACCGAAGAAGTTCTTCTTGTTAAAACCGGATGCTTCGGCCTATGTGCTGTTGGTCCCGTTGTTATCATCTATCCAGAAGGCGCATTCTATAGCCAAGTTCAAGTTAGTGATGTTGACGAACTTGTATCAGAACACCTAATTAAGGGTAGACTTGTAGAAAGACTTATCTACAAAGACCTCAACTCTCCAGAAGTTACAAAGGCTCTCAGCGAAACCAACTTCTACAAGAGCCAAACTCGTGTAGCTCTCCGTAACTGTGGTGTTATCAACCCCGAAGACATCGATGAGTATATCGCATACGACGGTTATCAAGCACTCATCAAGGTTCTCACCGAAATGACCCCCGAACAAGTTATCCAAACCGTTCTTGATTCCGGTTTGCGTGGTCGTGGTGGTGCAGGCTTCCCCACAGGTCTAAAATGGAGATTTGCTCGCAATGCAAAGCCAGATGAAACTGGCATCAAGTATGTTTGCTGTAACGCTGACGAAGGCGACCCAGGTGCATTCATGGACCGTTCTATCTTGGAAGGTG
>JAFXIB010000113.1 GCA_017533505.1 Clostridia bacterium
AGATTTTGTTGATATCAATATTTCTATCCCCGAGCTCGCTGACAAGCTTGTATCCTGTGGATTTGAAATTGAAGCAGTTATAAACCAAGCTGATGCTGTAAAAGGTGTCAAGACTTGTAAGATTTTGAGTGTTGAGCAACATCCAAATGCAGATAAGCTTATCGTTTGTAAGATTGATCTTAACGATGGTGTTGAGCGTCAAATCGTAACCAACAATAAGTGGTTGCAAGCAGGGGATATTGTTCCAGTTGCACTTGAAGGCGCAAAGCTATTCAGTGGCATGGAAATCCATGAAGGCGCACTTCGTGGTGTTCACAGCAATGGTATGTTCTGTGGTGGCTCCGAACTCAACCTTACTGAAGCGGACTATAAAGGCGCAGGCGAAGATAAGGTACTAAAACTTCTTGATAACACCCCAATTGGCAAGGATATCAATGAGGTTATGGGCACAGACGACATCATTTTGGATGTAGGTATCACTGCAAACCGTACTGATGCTAACAGCATTTTGGGTATTGCTCGTGAAGTTGCTGCTGTTACTGGCCAAACTCTAAAGATGCCAAAGGATTATATGGATATTCCTGTTGGTGACGACATCAATGCACACATCAAGGTTGAAAACCTTGCAACCGATTTATGTCCAAGATACCTTGCTGGCATGCTTACTGATGTTGTTGTTACCGAGTCTCCAGAGTACATCAAGCGTAGACTTAAATCAAGTGGACTTCGTCCCATCAATAACATTGTTGATGTAACCAACTATGTACTTCTTGAAGTTGGTCAACCAATGCATGCATTTGACCTTCGCACTATAAAAGGCAACAAAATTGTTGTAAGAAGAGCAGAAAAGGGCGAAAAGATTGTTGCTCTTGATGACAAAACATATACACTTGACAGCGATAATCTTGCAATTTGCAACGAAGTTGAGCCTATGGCAATCGCTGGTGTTATGGGTGGCGCAAACTACTCCATTTTTGATGATACAAGTGTTGTTATCTTGGAGTCAGCTCGTTTTGCTCGTGATAACATTAGACGCACATCACGCACCTTGGGACTTCGCTCTGATAGTAGCGCAAGATTTGAGAAGGGCATTGACTTTATCTCCCAAGAATATGGCTTGAGAAAGGCTATTGGTATGATAGTTGAAAATGGTTGGGGTAAAGTTGTTGCTGGTACAGTTGACAATTATCCAGTCAAAGCAAAGACTCTTGAAATTGACTTTACTGCAAAGGACATCAACCACATTCTTGGTATCGAAGTTGAGCAACAAAGAATGGTTGACATTCTCAACTCATTGACACTTACAACAACTGTTGATGGCGACAAGATGCACACAGTTATCCCAGGATATCGTGAAGATATCGTTGGTGTAAACGATATTGCTGAAGAAGTTATCCGTATGTATGGTTATGATGCTATCCAAACATCACTTATGCCTGATGCAGAAATGACAGCTGGTGGTAAGACCAAAAAGCAAGAAAATGCTGACAAAATCAAAAATGTTCTTGTTGGCAATGGCGCATATGAAATTTGCACATATTCATTTGTAAGTCCAAAGGCTTGGGATATGTTGCACCTTGAAGAAGATTCTGTTTTGAGAAGAAATGTTAAGCTTTTGAGCCCACTTGGCGAAGATTATAGTGTTATGCGTACAACTCTTGCTCACAGCATGATCAAGACTATGGCAACCAACATTCTCCGTGGTAACAAGCAAGGCAGATTCTTTGAAGTTGCAAAGACCTATCTTCCATATGAGCTTCCTTTGACAAGACTTCCAAAGGAAGAAAATGTACTTGCAATAGGCGCTTTTGGCGAAAAAGAAAACTTCTATTCATTCAAGTTTATCGTAGAAGATTTACTCAGCGCACTTCGTATCAATGTTAAGTTCAAGGCAACTGATATAGCATATATGCACCCATATCGTACAGCATACATCGTTACAGCTGACGGCACAGTTATTGGCTATCTTGGCGAAGTTAAGTATGATGTTGCAAAGGAATATGATGTTGACAAGCGTATGTACATTGCTGAAATCAACGAAGAATATCTTGAAGACAACGCACTCAGTTTTGACTCATTCAAGGTAGTATCCAAGTTCCAAGCTATGGAGCGCGACCTTGCACTTGTTTGTGATTTAACACTTGAAGCAGACACTCTCCTTGAAACTGTTAAGTCAGCATGTTCTGAACTTTTGATTGATACAAAAGTATTTGATGTATACAAGGGCGAAGCTCTCACAAAGCAAGGCAAGATGAGTGTAGCAATCAAGCTCACATTCCAAGCAATGGATAGGACACTCAAAGACGCAGATGTTAACACCGAAATTGATAATGTCTTGTCAGCACTCAAAGAAAAATTAGGAATAGTATTAAGATAATGCAAGATAGAACGCTAAAAGCTCTTGAATTTCATAAGATATTGGACTCCGTAGCAAGTTATGCAAGCTCCGAGCCTGCGCGCGAAGCAGTCAGAGAAATCAGACCGATGCGCGAGCTTAGTTATGTCAATGAGCTTTTAGACGAAGTCTATGAAGCAGATAAAATCGCTTTCGAGTACGCAACTAATTTAAGCTTTGCATTTGATAACATAGATTTTGTGTTGGAGAAGGCATCGGTAATGAGCGTACTCACCATGGGCGAGTTGTTGAGAGTTGCAAGAATGCTACGAGTCGCGCGCAGTGTCAAGACTACCATAGGCAAAGTACCAGACGAAAGCTTAAAGCTACTCAAAAGTCTTGCAAACTCCATTTATACCGACAAAACTTTGGAAGAAGACATCGACAATGCCATCATTTCTGACACCGAAATGCATGATAGAGCATCGGATGAACTTCGTTCAATAAGAATTCGCATCAAAAAGACAGGGGAGCAAATTAAGTCAAAGCTATATAGCTATCTTACCAGTCCAACATACTCAAAGTATCTCCAAGATAACATCGTTACGGTGCGTGGGGATAGATATGTTATACCCGTTAGAGCAGAGTGCAAGAGTGCAATTCCTGGTCTCATACATGACCAAAGCGCATCTGGTCAAACCATTTATGTTGAGCCAATGGCTATTGTTGAACTCAACAATGTGCTAAAGACTCATATTTTGGAAGAGCAGGCTGAAATCGAAAGAATACTTCGTAAGTTTACTGTTAGGGTATCAACAAGTGTTGAGCAAATCAAGGAAAGTTTTGATAAAATTGTTCGTCTTGATGTAATTTTTGCTAAAGCATATTATGCAAATGCCACTCGCTCTGTTAGACCAACAATGAACGAAAAGGGTATTGTAAGGATTGAGCGTGGCAGACACCCATTGATTGACAAAGATAAAGTTGTCCCAACCGATATTAGAGTGGGCGACGATTTTGACCTTTTGTTTATAACAGGGCCAAACACAGGTGGCAAGACAGTTTCGCTCAAGCTCACGGGATTGCTTACAATCATGGCATCAAGTGGCATGTATGTTCCCTGTCGCGAAGCAGAACTTGCGCTTTTTGATGATGTATTTTGTGATATTGGCGATGAGCAAAGCATAGAGCAAAATCTATCAACATTCTCATCACATATTGCAAATATTGTTAAAATTATTGACAATATCTCACCAAATACTTTGGTTTTGCTGGACGAGTTAGGCGCTGGCACCGATCCAACAGAAGGTGCAAGCCTTGCTATGAGTATATCTTCTTATATCAAGGAAAGTGGTGCAAAAGCTATCATTACCACTCACTATAATGAACTCAAAGAATATGCAGTTGTAACCGATAGGTGCGAAAATGCTTCTATGGACTTCAATCCTTTGACTTACAACCCAACATATAGATTGATTGTTGGTACACCAGGTGCATCAAACGCACTATTGATAGCTCGCAAACTTGGTCTTAAAGAAAGCATTATTCAAGAAGCTCAAGCTGGTATTCAAGATGGAAAGTTAGAGTTCGAGAATGTTCTCCAAGCATTGGAGCTTGCGCGCAGAAATGCTCTTGAAAATCAAGAAAGGACTCAAAAAGCTTTAGAAGAAGCTGAAGAAACCAAAAAAGCAGTTGAGCGCGAAAGGGATAGACTTTATATCCAACGCGAAAGACTCAACGAAAATGTTCGCAAGGAAACCAAGCGCCTTGTTGAAGATGCAATGGAAGAAGCCAATGAAATCATCGAAACACTCCGTGACATATTGGATGAGCCATCCGAGCAAAATCTATTCAAAGCACGCAAGTTAAGGAAATCTCTTGAAAAGTACATTATTTCCGAAGACAATGAGTTTGAAGGATTTGGCGAAGAAGCAGAAGGAGAAATCAAGGTAGGCGACATTGTTCTTGTAAAAGCACTCAAGGTTGAAGGCGAAGTTAAGGAAATCACAAAAAACAATGTAGTCGTAAGACTTGGTAAGATGAATAGTAACTTTAAGCTTGATGCACTTGTCAAGTTAAAGTCACGCAAAAAAGAAATCAAAAAGGAAACAACACCCACCACTCACACATTGCGCAATGAAGCCTTTAGTCCCGAGCTTATGTTGCTTGGAATGCGCGCTGACGAAGCATCACACGCACTTGAAGCATATCTTGACAAAGCGTTGCTTGCTGGCGTAAACGAAGTTAGAATTGTGCATGGATACGGTACAGGTAAACTCCGTGAAGTTGTCAGGGGCGCACTCAAAAAGCACTCACAAGTCAAGGAGTATCGTGATGGCATTTATGGCGAAGGCGAGCGTGGGGTAACGATTGTAAAACTAAAGAGATGATATTTTTTGATAACGCAAGTACAACTAAATGCACGGATAGTAGTGTTAGCATCGTAACAAAGTATCTTACTGAACAATACTACAATCCATCAGCACTATACCACAATTCACTTGTCATCAAGCAAGAGCTTGAGCGTGCAAGGGGAACAATACTCAAAAAGCTCCGTGGCGAAGGCAAGATAATTTTTACTGGTGGTGGCACTGAAAGTGATAATATTGCGCTTTTAGGCTCAAAAAAGACAAAAGGTGGCAGAGTTATCATATCAGCAAACGAGCATGCTGCAATTTATGCAACAGCACAGGAGCTCAAAGCAAGGGGATTTGACCTTCAAATTTGTCCAGTTGACGAATACGGAAAGGTCATAGAAGAAGAGTTTGTAAAGCTTCTTACACCTGCAGTAACACTTGTATCAATTATCCACATCAACAACGAAACTGGCGCAATAAATGACATTGCTAAACTGGTTAAGCTTACCAAGGAAAAATGCCCAAGAGCGCTTTTCCACAGCGATGGTGTTCAAGCAACCGGCAAAATTGAGATGAATCTTCGTTCAACGGGTGTTGATATGTACTCAATGAGCGCTCATAAGATTGGCGCACCTAAAGGTGTGGGTGCATTGTATATTGCAAAGGGTGTCAGCGTAAATCCCATCGTTTTTGGTGGTGGACAAGAAGGTGGCCTTCGTTCTTCAACAGAGAATGTATCTGGTATTCTTGCATACGAGCAAGCAGTAGTGGAAAGATATCAAAATCTTCAAGAAACACTCAAAAAGCTAACCGAAATCAAAAATTACATCAAAGACAATCTATCTCAAATTGATGGAATAAAGTTTTTGAGTGGTCCAGATAGTTCACCATATATCTTGTCATTCTCTACACCAAGAGTGCGTGGCGAAGTTATGCAACATGCACTTGAAAGAAAGGGCATTATGGTTGGTACTGGTTCGGCATGTGCCTCAAATAAGGCTTCAAGTCGTATTGCCGAAGCATTGGGTCTAAAAGGTAAGTACTTGGATGGTGTTACAAGATTGAGTTTCTTTATTTATAACACAATGGAAGAAGCTGAAATATTTGTCAAGGAATATTTGAGCGTATATAAGGAGTTAGAAAAGTATGGAAGTTAAGTATAATTGTATACTTATTCGCTTTGGCGAAATATTTTTGAAAGGTAATAATCGTGCTTATTTTGAAAGTTTATTGATAAAAAACATCAAAAATAGCCTTACTGGAATAGATTATCGTTTTTCAAAGACACAAGGCAGATATTATATTGAAGAGTTTAATCCCGAAGATATGGACGAGATAATTTCTCGTTTAACAAAGGTTTTTGGTATACACTCCATAAGCCCCACGGTAAAGGTTAAGACCGATTTTGATGAAATCTGCAAGGCTGCAGCATCCATTACACCCAGTCAAGGTGTATTTAGAGTTACTGTAAAGCGTGCTGACAAGAGATTCCCAATGACATCAATGGAACTTGGTGCAAAAATTGGTGGATATCTTCTAAAGCATACTGGTGGAAAGCTTAAAGTAAATCTTTTCGAGTATGATTTTGACCTTAATGTTGATTTGCGTGAAAGTGGATATTCCTATCTATTCTACGACAAAATTATGGGTGCACAAGGACTGCCAACAGGATGCAGTGGCAATGCAATGCTTCTTTTGAGTGGTGGTATTGATAGTCCAGTTGCTGGATATGTTATGGCAAAGAGGGGTTTGAGAATTTTTGCTATACACTATCATAGTTTCCCATACACATCCGAGCTTGCTTTACAAAAGGTTAAGGACCTTGCCAAAAAGCTCACAGCTTATTGTGGCGACATCAAGCTTGCTGTTGTTCCTTTCACCGAAATTCAATATGCCATCCATGAGCATTGTCCACAAGAGTTTATGATTACTATAATGCGTAGATTTATGATGCGCATTGCAGAGCGTATTGCTATCAAAAACGAGTGTGGTGCACTTATTACTGGCGAAGCATTGGGACAAGTAGCAAGCCAAACAATGCAAAGTATTCAAGTTACTAACTCTGTTGTAACACTACCGGTATTCCGTCCATTGATTGGCTCTGATAAGTCCGAAATCATTGATATTGCAAACAAAATTGATACTTTTGATATTTCAATTCGTCCTTATGAAGACTGTTGTACAGTATTCTTGCCAAAGAATCCTGTCATCAAGCCAAAGATTGAAGATGCTGTTGAGTATGAGTCAAGGCTTGATATTGAGGCTCTCATTGATAAAGCAGTTGAAAACACTGTTATGGAAATCATATCTGTTGAGGATTAAGGAGAAATACTTATGAAAAAATTTATTAAAGTTTTGGTGATTTTAGTGATAGTTTTGGTTGTTTTAGCAGTAGGTGGCTTTGTTACACTTCTTGCTTTAAGCGACTGGAATCTTGCAAACTTAAAGTACAAAAACAATGATTATGCTATTGAAGAAGATTTCAGTAGTGTAAAAATTGATGTGCAATCAACAGATATCAATATTTTACCTTCAACTGACGGAACATGCAAAGTTGTTTGTTTTGAAGATAATCTATATACGCACTCTGTAAAAGTTGAAGACGGCTGTTTGGTTATAGGGTGTGAGTTTAAGACAAAAGTATTTTTCTCCTATAAAGAGAGTGTTGTAACCTTATATTTGCCACAAAAAGTATATAATTCACTTGCCATCAAGGCTACATCAGGAGATGTAGAAATTGCCAATATGCAAGCAAAAGAATGTAATATTAATGTTACAAGTGGTGATATCGAAGTTGATAAGCTTGTTTCTGACAAGTTGTATTCACTTGGCTTTTCTGGAGATATTGATGTAAGCAATACTCAAGTTAATAGCTCAATTTATATTGAGAGAGATAGTGGAGACATAGAGGTTTCATCAATAAAGTGTTTTGGTAAGTTTGATATGGCTACCGTTTCGGGAGATATGTCATTGGATAATGTTGTTGCCAACAATCTTACAACAAAAGCCACTTCAGGTGGAATAGAATTAGATGTTGTTCTTGTTTCAAATGAGCTTATCATAGAAGCTACGAGTGGCGATGTAGAGTTTTCTAAACTTGATGCAACAAATAAAATTAACATTACCACAACCTCTGGAGATGTAAGTGGTACTTTGCTCTCTGATAAGATTTTTGCAGTAAAGAGTTCAAGTGGCAAAACTGACATACCTATGACTACAACTGGTGGTGTATGCATGGTTTCTACAACATCTGGTGATATAACTATAAAAATTGTTGGTTAACAATAGGCTGTCAAATAGTTATTACCACTTGAGGGTGCGATTTTTTAACTACAATATTGTCGTCAGTTAAAGACACCAAATAGTATAACTCAATATGTTTTTTAGGCTTGGGTAAAATTATTTCAACAAAACCCGAGCCTTTTTTAATAGTGCAAACGAGTTCATTCGAGCTGTTTATAATGTTATAGCTAAATTTATCATTTGAAGTGAGTGTAATTATTATCTCTCCATCGCCAACTATGGCATTGAAGTCATCTGGCAAGCAGTCATCAAAGTAGGAAGAAGTGGGTAGGCTACATTTGTCGCTAATAATTATGTTTTTG
>JAFXIB010000114.1 GCA_017533505.1 Clostridia bacterium
TGTCGAATAGCAGTCATATAGCTTTGTTATTCCTTGCATGGTTGTGGTGCTTGATGCTGTAAAGTTTAGGTTTTTGTCGACCAAGTATAATCTGTCAGTTGATGCGTGAAGTAGTATGAAAATGCTCTCTCCATTCATAAATACATCTGCACTTTCTGCAATACCAACTCCCACTCTTTGGGATTTTTCGATGGAAAAACTGATGGGATACTCTGCGATTTCCACACCATTTGTCGTTTGCTCTACTGCTATGAAATGCTGGCTACCCTCAATAACTATGGGTTCAATTTGTAGCAAAGTACGATTGGGAATGTTGACCGTTGACATAAGTTTTAGGCTACCATCTAACTTTAGGAATGAATATCCATTTATGCCACTGATGAAAAGCGCATAGTATGAAGAAAAATCATAGGTGGCTTTTATTTCTCCACTTTGTAAGCTGTTTGAAGCTAAAACTACACCCTTTTTGATTTTGTAAATGGTGTTTTCAGTTGATTTGCCAAGAAACAAGAACCCCTCTGACAAGCTGAACACATTGGCATCACTAAAAGAAGGTAGCTCCATAAGTTCGGTGTGCGAAAAATCAAGGGATATGCTGTATACATATGTGCGAGTATCGTTGCTAACAACGACAACAAGCCCATCACTTGTAATTTGAGAAGTGAGATAGTTGCACTCCTGTTGGGTAGATAACGCGATGGTGCCAGTAAGCGCACCATTATTATCCATAGCTATGACACTCTGGCAGGGTGTATTTACTTTGAAAGCGCCTGTATCGGTCGAATGAGTTACCACCATAAAAATGCCGTCTACTGTTGAATGGGTGGCGTTTAGTGTAGCATCTTTTAGCGCTATCTCTTGCTTGAATGGATAGGCCCCACTTTTGTCGGGCAAAATAGGAAAATAGTTTTCCACTTCTTCCTTATTTGGTGGAGTGGGTTCATCAGGCGTTGGGGTGGGCGCATTATCACTACCACTTGCATCTACAGATGGAATGGTATCACTCAAATTGTTGGATGTTTTATCAGAAGGTGCAAAAACATCCTTTAGACTGCTAGAGCCTGCAACTATCATCAATACAGCTATGGCAGAAAGAAGTACAACTGCTAAAATTTTGGGAGCATTCTTTTTCATAACTGCATTTTAGCTTATATAATGCCATTTGTGCCATAAATAACAAAACAAGCCAAAAGATGACTTGTTTCGCTTATTTTTCGTAAAATTTTAGTTGAAACTGATTTTGTAAAACTCGTGGGCAAGTGCGTATGCCATAAGTTCCAGCCTGTGGAGTTTTAGGTCGACGCGTGTGGATAGCTCTCGCGCTTCGCTCATAAGACGAATGGATAGCCTTGTTGGCGTCCTTCCACTTTGCTCGGTACCTAACCAATCGCCTGCACCACGAAGCTCGCAGTCGCGCTCGGCAATGGACAAACCATCCCTTTCTTGTACAAGAGTTTCCAAACGAATGATGTCATCGCCACTCTTTGTGGTGTATAAGAAGCAATATGCAATGTGACCATCACGACCAATTCTACCACGAAGTTGGTGCAAGGTTGCGAGTCCAAACCTATCAGCATCAAAAATAGCCATAAGAGATGCGTTGGGCACATCGATACCTACTTCTATAACGGTGGTAGATACCAAAATTTGGAGCTTGCCTTCACTAAAATCTGTGAGTGTCTTTTGTTTGTCAGCAGCCTTTTGCTTGCCGTGCAAAAGTCCAACCGATACTTGGTCGCCATATGCCTTTACGATATCTTTATAAAGCTTATCAGCAGATGAGCCATCGATACCTTCCACATCATAAATCTTGGGAGCAACTATATATGCTTGCCTACCCTCTTCCTTGCAAACGCGTACGATGTAATCCAACATTTCCTTGCGCTTTTTTGGTGTAACAACCGCTGTTTTGATGTTGTCGGAGTCGTGACGACGATCAATATTCAAAATGTTTATGTCGCCAAATACTGTTAGTCGTAGGGAGCGTGGAATGGGTGTTGCTGACAAAGTTAGGGTATCAACAGCCCTGCCTTTATCCATGAGAGATGTGCGCTGTGCAACACCAAAACGATGTTGCTCGTCTATACAAACAAAGCTCAAATTTTTGAA
>JAFXIB010000012.1 GCA_017533505.1 Clostridia bacterium
AAGGATGCTGGCATTGAAATCAACTACCACCACCCTGAAGTTGCTGCAAGTGGTCAGTTCGAAATTGAACCACAACTCGGCGAAATGACAAAGATGGCTGATGCTACAATGTGGATTAAATACATCATTCATAATACAGCTATCAAGTATGGCAAAACTGCAACCTTTATGCCCAAGCCAATATATGGCGAAGCTGGCAGTGGCATGCATGTTCATATGCTACTTTTCAAAGACGGCAAGCCTGTATTTAGCGATGACAACGGCTATGCACATTTGAGTCAAACTGCACACTATTTTATGGGTGGTTTGCTCAAGCACATCGCTTCACTTTGTGCAATCACTAACCCAAGCACAAACTCATTCAAACGCCTTGTTCCTGGCTTTGAGGCTCCCGTAACAGTAGGTTATGCTACCTCAAACCGTAGTGCTGTCATCCGCATCCCTGCTTATGCAAAGAGCCCAGACAAGCGTAGATTTGAGCTTCGTAACCCTGACGCAACCTGCAACCCATACTTCTGCTATGCTGCAATACTCATGGCTGGCTTGGATGGTATCAAAAACAAGATTGATCCACACGCAGAAGGCTGGGGCCCATACGATGTAAACCTATATCATCTATCCGATGAAGAAAAAGCAAAGTTAAGTCATCTCCCCTCATCCCTTGATGAAGCACTTGATGCTCTTGAAAATGATAACGATTACCTAACAGCTGGTGGCGTATTCCCCATTGAACTTATCAACAACTTTGTTGCATCAAAACGCAAGGAAGTAAGCGAAATGTCAAAAATTCCACATCCAGCAGAATTTGACAAATATTACAACCTATAATCATTGGAGATGGCATTTGCCATCTCTTACTATTTGCCATGGCAAAAACTATAAAGATAATTTCTATATCTCTTATCTGTATATTTGTTGCTCTCGTCGTGCTATATCAATTTGTTAAGCACGATGCTGTGCTCAGCACCACCATTACAATAGGTGTATTTGCCTATCACTTTGTAATACGCTTGCTGGTGGGAGTGGTAGTAAACGCTATTTTCAAAAACAACATCAACTATAATAAATGGTGGTTTAGAGAAAAAAGATTTGAGCCTAAACTATACTCCATTCTCAAAGTCAAAAAATGGAAAAAGCATATGCCCACCTATGCGCCAGATGCTTTTGACCCACAAAAACATACTTTAGAGGAAATTGTGGGCGCAACTTGTCAGTCGGAAATCGTACACGAAATTATCATTATTTTAAGCTTTTTACCCATCCTTTTATATATACCATATGGTACTCTTGCAGTATTCATAATAACATCTATAATCGCTGCGCTATTTGACCTAATATTCGTCATTATGCAACGATTTAATAGACCAAGACTAATAAAAATAATAAATCGCAAAAACCAAGCTACTCGTTAGAGTGGCTTTTTTATTACATATTGAAATATTTCTTTATATATGGTATCATATATAAAATGGCAGGAGGAAATTATGATTAAAAACAAAACTATCGTTCTAACTGGTGCTAATAGTGGTATCGGTCTTGAAACTCTAAAGCTAATCGCAAAAGACAACAAAGTCCTTTGCGTTGACAAAAATATTGATAACCTACTTTCCTATCAGTCGGACAATATCTTTATCCTTCAAAAGGATGTTTCGTCCAAAGAAGCAGTTGACGAAATCTTTGATGTCGCCCTTGAAAAGTTGGGCTCCATCGACATCTTCTATGCTAACGCTGGCTATCCCTACTATGAAGAATTCAATTATGTGGACTGGGATAGAGTAGCAAGAATGTTTGAAACAAATGTTTACTCCCCTATTTATTCCTATCAAAAATATCTAAAATACCTTGATGGCAAAAATGGTATATTTGCTATAACTATTTCTGCAATCGGCACTATGGCAATGCCCGGATTTACCATTTACAGCGCATCAAAGTTTGCTATGCAAGGTTTCCAAGAAGGTATTAGATTGGAACTCCCAAAAAATGTTCAACTCACATGTCTATATCCAGTTGCAACCGACACAGGATTCTTTAAGGCAGCAAATGAAATTGAATTCAAAAAGCCATTCCCCGTACAAACTCCAGATGTTGTTGCAAGAAAAATGGTCAAGGGTATCGCCCGTGGTAAAAAGACTGTAAGCCCCTGTCCACTATTTGGTATTGCAAAGGTACTGATGAAATTCTTCCCATTCGTAAGAACAATTTACTGGGCATTGGAAAAGAGAAAATTCAAAGAATTCAAACAAAAGGTTGCTGAAATGAATAAGGAGTAAGCTATGAGTGAAAAAATGCTATCCACACCTATGAATATAGGTGGCTGTCAAATAAAAAACAGAATAGTTCTTCCCCCTATGCTGATGGGCTTTGGTCAATTTGATGGTTGCCCTACTGAAAAGATGATGGACTACTATGAAGAGCGCGCAAAGGGTGGCTGTGGTCTTATCATGACCGAAATTACAAGAGTAAATGATAAAACCGGTTCTGCTGCTTTTGCTCAACTTGCTGCAAGCCATGATTATCATATTGAGCCATTGAGAGAGTTAGCACAAAAAGTGCAAAGACACGGAGCAAAATTCTTTGTTCAGCTACATCACCCTGGTAGACAAAACATAGGTCTACTTGTTGGCACAATTCCATTGAGTATAAAGCTGGAAAAATGGACAAAGGGCGCATATGGTAAATTGCTATACAAATTGACGCCAAAAGTTGGCCCCTTCCTTATCAAAAACAACATATCCCCATGTAGCGTTGCCCCATCTGCTTGCGAGCCAGCCTACTTTGCTGGTGGCAAGGTTAGAGCTCTTAAATACAAGGAAATCAAAGAACTGGAACAACAATTTATATCAGCAGCATTTAGAGTTCAACAAGCCGGTTGCGATGGTGTTGAACTACACTCTGCGCATGGATATTTGTTCCAACAATTCTTGAGCCCACACACCAATAAGCGCACCGACGAATATGGTGGTTCTCTTGAAAATCGCGCTCGCTTCCTTGTCAATGTCCTAAAAGGTATCAAAGAAAAATGTGGAAAGCAATTTCCTGTTATTGTACGCCTTTCAGCCGATGAGTGCTACTCCTATATTGGAGAGCCTGACAAAGGCTACAACCTTGATGAAGGCATAAAAATCGCAAAGATTCTGGAAGCGAATGGAGCAGATGCTATTGATGTATCTTCTGCTGGATATGACACATTCAACTACTGGCTGGAGCCCGTTTCTTTTGAGCTTGGTTGGCGTAAGTATCTTGCTAAAGCTATCAAGGATGCTGTCAATATCCCTGTGCTTGCTGCAAACCTAATCCGTACACCAGAGCAAGCTGAAAGCCAACTTCAAGAAGGCACACAAGACTTTGTTTGCTTGGGTAGACCACAAATTGCAGACCCATATTGGGCAAACAAAGCTATCACCGGTAAAGGCACCATAAAGCGTTGTATTTGTTGCCTAAA
This sequence comes from Clostridia bacterium, assembly GCA_017533505.1. Classification (GTDB taxonomy): domain Bacteria; phylum Bacillota; class Clostridia; order Christensenellales; family DTU072; genus Stercoripulliclostridium_A. The sequence continues at coordinate 3,443 of JAFXIB010000012.1, forward strand.
CTGCATAGAATCCATGCAAAACAATGCATACATTGGTTCTCATGGAGAGTGCTCTGTTAACCCATGCGTAGGCAAAGAAGGTCTTGCTATCCCAAAAGACGGAGATGGCAAAAAAGTACTTGTAGTTGGTGCTGGCCCTGCTGGACTAATTGCAAGCGAAATACTCCTCAAGCGTGGCTTTAGTGTAACACTTCTTGAGAAGAATGCCTATGCTGGTGGTCAAATTAATCTTGCATCAGCCCCTCCAAAGAAAGGAAAAACAGCATGGTTTATTGAAGATGCTGTTGCAACACTCAATGAGCTTGGTGCTGACATAAGATTTAATACTTCTCCCACCAAAGAACTCGTTGCTGAAATCAACCCTTATGCTGTAATTTTAGCAACTGGTTCCACCCCTGTTAAGCCAAAATTCAAAGGTGAGTATGACACCCTATATACCTTTGATGATATTTTAAGTGGCAATGTAAGCCTTGAAAACAAACATATTGCTGTAATCGGTTCTGGTATGACTGGTCTTGAAACAGCTCATTATCTTGTTGACAAGGGCAACACCATCACCATGGTAGAAATGGCTGATGAAATTGCCCCAGGCACTTGGATGCAACACAAAGATGATGTTCTACCTCATCTAAAAGAAGCAAACACTACATTCCTGCTTGGCGAAAAGCTTGCTGAAATTGGAAAGGACTATATAGTTACTGAAAATATGGAAAGTGGCAAGATGACAAAATCAAGTGTTGATTGCGTTGTTCTTTCTCTTGGCTCCAGACCTAACAAAGCTTTGGAAGCAGAACTCAAAGCATGGGGATACACCCCTATCTCCATTGGCGACTGCAACAAGGTAGGCAAAATTGCCGATGCAACAAAGGCTGCTTATCAAGTAGCAATCAACTTAAAATAGTATTTCTCAAAAAAATAGGGCACTCGGTTGAGTGCCCTTTTTTGTTTGTTTTTTTCTTATGCAATATCTGTTATAAGATTGTGGTAAATACCCATCCAATATGGCAAGGTATATGTCGTTGAGCCTTCCATACAATATGGATTATAATTGGATTCCAATCTATAACTTTCACCATTATACTTATGTAGTGATCTTTCGTCAGCAGGTGCAACATCCCACTCCAAATATGGTCCTTTATCAAGTGCTGTAAAGATGCCCATTATTGAGCCACCAAGATTGAGTTTTTCGTTGTCGCCAGCAATACTATATGAAAGTTGTGCGCCCTCTCCAAGTCCCATATCTGCAAGGTCTACAACTGCAATATCATCACGATTAGAATTTGATGCAAGATATTGGCGTGTATCTATTGGATGACGAGATAGTTGCCATGCTGCAGTTTCGACAACACTATTACCATAAGCATCATACTTGGTTTCGTTTGGATATGCAAGTTGATAAATGAAGTACCATAGTGGGTTTTCGGAGTATTGTATAGAGTGCCACCAGTCGTTGAGTCCTTCGCGATAGTAGCCAAGTAGTTCTTCATCTGTTTCAAGTTGGAACAAAGTATAGTATGCAAGCATAGCCATTTCTTCGTCAGAATAGTTGATGAAAAGTCTTAAAAGTAATGATGTGAGCTTTGAGTCTGGACTTAAATCATAGCTTTTCTTTAGGTCTGCTACTGTAATAAGGCCAGGAACAAATTCATTGAGATATTGGTCAAGCAATGTCATCATATATAGGTAGCATTGCTCATAGTATTGTGTCATTAGCTTTGCATACTCATATGCTGGGTCAAGTGCTGCCATACGGTACTCATTTTCCCACTTTTGGTTGCCTGTTACATAATATCCCACCTTGAACGCGCATAGTGCAACAGATGCTGTAAGTGGGGCTCCACCAAGTTGTGATGAGTTGTAGAAGAAGGCTCTATTGAACTTACTCCATGTGCCAGGTTGGCCACTTGCATCCACCATCATATATCCGTTGTCGGTGAGATGTTGGCAGAAGTTATCCATTGTGTTGCTGATTATCTTTTTGATTTCGGCATCTTCTGAACCTAATATGTCGTATGCCAATTTATATAGGAACATATGTCCTATGATTTCGTCTGAACTTGTATCACCTTTATAGAAAATATCAGTTATTGTGGTGTCGTCATTTATTTCCCCAGCTGCCTTGAGATCGTTCCAAAGTCTTGCTGGAATTTCGCCACTTGCATCTACTTCTATGCCACGGAGATTTTCGCCATTGATATAGTATCCACCTTCATGCTCCTTCATAGTAGATACGCCTTCTGCAATCAATCTGCCCTCTTCGTCATACTTGAATTGGTAGTGAATATATTCATCTGGAATGTGATTTTCGTCAGCTGTGGAATAGGTGCGTGCAATGTATCCCTTTAATAAGCGAGTGCGTGTTTCGTAGCTAACTGAACCATCTTCATTATATAGTGGGTCGGACCAATCTTCTTGTACAAATGGCTCAAGATATCCATCTACCAAAAAGTAGGTCATCTCGCCTTCATTGATGAACTTATCGTATGCAATATTGAATGCTTCTGCTGGACTTACTGATGGCATATTGATAGAGTAATCGCCATCCTTTTCCACTGCGTCTTGCGATTGATATCTACCATTTGCTGTGTTGCTACCATAGCTATACTCATCAAATCTACCATTAGGTTGATATCTTACATAGGCTTCAACGGTACCTTCACGCATGGAAATGTTGCTGAGTAGCAATACTGCTTCGGTGGAAATCATAGCAGAGCTTCTTGCCTCTTCTATCTCTTGCTTTGTAGCAGTACCAGACTTTTTGAGAGATGCATAACGCATCAGTTCGCCAGCTGCATACATTGATGTCCAAAGTCCGTCATTGTCAGACTCGATGCCCTTCCAACTATCGGTTGAACCATTATAGTATGCTTCGGAAACATATCCATGGCGCATAACATACTCTTGAGTTTGCTCCACCATCATTGTGGCTTTATCGGTACCTGTGATTTTGAGCATTTCAATGTGGGTTACACCACTACTCATTATTGTCCAAATACCATTTTTGCCGTCTGGATAAATGCCAAACACCTTGCCAGTTGTGGTGTCTTTGGAATAGAAGTACCTATCTCCCATAAAGCGTTGCTCTTTATCACGGCTGTCCTTTGCATTGTCATCTGTGCGAAGAACACCATAGCTTGTAATTTCCCAAACAGCGCCATCAGCAGTGGTTGCAATTTGAAGGTCGGCATAGTCCCCACTCTCAACAGCATCTTTTACTGCTTGTGGGATAGCTGATGCGCTTTGAATGGTTGAAATCTCATAACGAGTTACAACCTTTTGGAGATTGCTTCCAAGTGAAACTGCCCCTCCATTATAGTCAACCTTGAGCATTTCAACAGCATTTGACTCGGACACTTCAACAGCATTGAGCTTTGCATGAGCATACAGACCATCAGAAGTTTCGGCTGTAATCTTTGCCTTGCCTACACCAACAGCTGTTACTCTGCCCCATTTATCAACGATGGCAATATCTTCGTCGGATGAAGTCCAAGTAAGCATTCTGTTTGTAACAGCATCGCTATCAAAAATATAGTCAACGGTACGAGAGTCGCCTACTTCAAGCTCCCAGTCCTCGGGAACAATAAGACGCATACCATTGTCACTTTCTTCGCCAAAAATTGCTGCAACACCTACACCAAGCACAACTGCTATGGCGAGAACGGCAACAAGAACACTAATCTTCTTCATATACCCACCTCCAAAATAGATATATAAACTACTAAAGTATGTTAATAGATTATCATATTAAAGAAACTAATTCAATAGCCAAAATAAAAAACCCGATAGTATACTATCGGGTGTATCAAAACTTATTTGCGTTTTGCCTTTGCATTGGCTTGTGGCCTTTGTGCTCTTGGCTTTCTGGCTGGCTTATTCTTCATATCCATGAAGTATGCTCTGTAAATAGAGTTGATGCGCTTTTTGGCTGTCTCAAGGTTGCCAGCATGTGGTATGCAAATGTAACCAGCACGATCTATCTTGTTATCATAGCGTTGGAAATTCTTGTTGATGTTAACATACATGTTGCCATTTGTGCAATGCAATACACCAAACAAAATATCTCCCATGTAAATTAGGTCGCAGTCATATCCGTTTTCAATGGTCATACCACTTGATGCGATAAATGCACGGATGTTTTCATAAATATAAAGGTTTTCGGTCTTTAGCTTGTTTACATTTACGCCTTCTGGGAATGGAGAGCCAATCTTCCTTGCCTTGAGGCGAAGTCCAAAGATAATAAGTGGAATACCAAGCATAAAGAGTGCAAGTACAACAATAACTGCATACATCAATGCTGTGCTTGATGTTAGATATGCTGTAACTGTACCAAGTACAGGAATTGCTGTTACTACAGTACCCATAAGTCTACCAGCTTCGATTGGATAAGCTTTAGGATCGGTATTGTCCAAATCGTGGGTACGGAAGATGCGAGTTTCGCCGTCAATGTCGGTGTAGGTATCTATATAAATTTGAGTGATAACAATAACTTCACTTGCATCCTTGGTGTAGAAAGCAAAAACATCATTCTTTTTGAGGTCGTCAACATCAACTTCCTTTACAAGAACCTTGCTACCCTTTTCGATATAGTGGACATATTCGCCATCATCAACATCGTAAAGGTCAACCTTTTCGACTTCTTCATGGAAATCGTACAAACGATAGCCTGCTATGGTTATATCAGGATTGATTTCATTTAGGAAAAGTACGCCAATGATGACAATATAAACAATTGCCATAAATACAAACCAAATCAAAGGAGTGACTATCTTTTTTTGTTCTGCTAAATTACGCATACGCTTTCCTTCGCGCCCACAAATGAGCACTTATAACCATAGTTACAATTATTATATACTATAATAATCAGTTTTTCAAGAGTTTATTTTATTTTTTAAGAGATAGCTTGACTTTTAGACGATTGGGGGTATCCCTTTGTGATAAACACAGTAGGTATCAATGTATTTATCAATGATTTCCAATGCTTCTTCACCACTTTCGCAAGCATAAATCTTGTCTTCCGATACATCGGGATAACGGATGCGATCATCAAGTCTTGTGCCAGCGAGCTTTGCACTCCAACCTTCTGCATTTGAAAAGCCCACCATAAGGCGTTTTAGTGCCCAAGCATTTGCAGTTTCGGCAAGAGTACCACAGCCTCCACCCACTATTATGACTGCATCAGCCGATGCAACAATAACATTGCGATATAAATCCAATCCTGTTGGAATGGCAATATCCACATATTGGTTTGCAGTTGTAGGGTCAAAGGACGGAATTATACCAATAATATCCCCTTCTTTGTAGTTTTTGGAGCTTCTTGCTCCCTTGCATGCTGCAAGCATGACACCCCTTAAACCACCACATTGCAATCTATAACCATGGTCTATGATAGCCTTGCCAGCAGAATATGCAAGCTCATAATTGATTGTTCCTTCTGGACAAGATGCGTTACCACAAACTGCAATTATTTTCTTCATATTTTCTCCTTATAAAATAGGTAGTATGTGTCTTAATAGATAGGTAGGTCAAGTGAGCAAGCAAATTCTTGGGACACTTGTTCTGATACAGCTTTTGCAGCTCTCCTTTCTTTGAGTTCCTTTTCTACTTGAGCCTTTTGTGCCTTTGAGTACCTTATCATCAAGAGTGGAATTAGATATAGCAATGAGCCAAGTGCTGGTCCCATGATGTATACCGGCCAAACATATTTGTAAAATACTGGGTCTTGTGGCAATCCCAAATCATACTTGGTTGCATCAAATGATAACATAGAGAGCGTAAGTCCTGTGAAGAATGTATCCAAACCACTACCAGCTTTTGCAACAAGGTTTTGTAGTGCAAATACACTTGCTTCGTTACGCTTGCCTGTCCTCCACTCCATATAGTCAACAGAGTCGCCCCATAGAGTGGTTGTTGCGATACCTGCCATATTTTGTGGGATACCAACAATAGAAATTAGGATACCCATAATAACAATCTTCCAGCCTTCAAAGCCAATCAAGAATGCCACAAATCTTAATACAACATTCAAGCTTGTCGATAACACAAGAATGTTCTTCATACCACCAACTTTACGAGCAAACCATGTGGCAACAAATATCGAAAGTGTGCCAGGGAGCCCTACAAGTAAACCATATACAAACTGTACATTTAGTCCGTTTACTTCTGTCCCAAATAGGTTGAGTGAAACCATGTACTTGAAGAAATAAATGTCCTGTATTCTAAATGTAATATGTCCAAGTAATTCGGCAATAACCAATAACATCGCTATTTTGTTGGTAAATATCAGCTTGAAAGCATCCTTCAAGCCACCCTCTGGCGGTTTGACAGGAGTGCGTTCCTTGGTCTTTGCTGCACGCATGGAGACAAGCATTCCACCAAGTCCAAATAGTATACCAGCTACAAGGAATATAGTCTTTTCGGATATACCAATTTGTGGTAGATTTGCAATAGCAATGGTAATAAGTCCAGGGAGCCAACCACCCATCATGCCAC
>JAFXIB010000115.1 GCA_017533505.1 Clostridia bacterium
AGTGCTTTTCTAATTCTTATTTGTTTTTTCATTATTCGTTACCCCCTTTTTGCTTTTTGATTAGGTCGGGTGCTTTGAATTTGTCATATGCAAAGAATGCGATAAGTCCGTATAGGAGTATTACGCCACCAAGTGCTACCATGGTAATGCCACCGGTTGGGTCTACGGCAAGCATTGCAAGTGCTACGATAGCAAGCATCCAGAATGTTGCATGGTATGCAACCTTTGCAAGGGTGAGCCATCTTCTCTTTGGTAGTACATCCTTGACTTGCTCAATATCTCTATCAACTCTTTCTTCCTTGTTTGCAAGGCCGATGTTTCTATCGATGAGTTTTTCGGGGTACTTGCCCATCTTTTTGAGTTCTCTTTCAAGTGCAAGGTCCTTTTCGAACTCGGTGTTTTCTGGACAAATGATATCTGGGAACTCTTTGAGTGCTGTGAGCTTTGCAACATAATTGTTGAGTGCATTTTGTGCAAACTCATTGTCAGCTTCCATCTTGGTACGCATCAAACGAATACCAAGTGCTTGGTCTTCAATCTTGTATACAAGCTCTCTTGGAACATTGATGCTCTTGATGACAAACTCTGTAAGCTCTACACCATACTCCAAGAACATTGCCTTGAACTTGCTCTTGATGTACTCTTGTACCTTTGGTAAAGTTGATGTTAGTGTATAGAATCCCACTCCGTTGTAGTCAATATACTCACGAAGATATGCCTTGTAGTTGCCACAAATTAGGTCGGTAAAGGTGTTATAAATCTTTTCTACACCAAGTTGTGCGACACAAACATTCATCTTTTCAAAGAGTTTAAGGGTATCTACCATTTGGAATGATACCTTGATATGTGACTTGAGCGAAGTGGGTACTTCAAACTCTCTGTCAGCATAAAATACTTCGTCGCCCTCTACGGTTGCGTAGTTGAAAGATAACAACACTTTGTTGTCATAGCTCTTTTGTACTACATACCTAAAGTTGTCGCCTACATGACCTACAAATGAATCATAAAAACCATCGCCGTTGCCATCAATGATGTTTGCAAAGCCTTTTAGGTAATTATGCTTTTGCTTGTTTTTGAACATATCCTTGCTACCATCATATAGACGGGCATAAAGATATTCATTTGCAAGTGCTTCGGTATAGAACTTTTTGTCTAAATAGGTAAAATAGCGATAGTCTTCTTTGATAGCGAGCATCAAGAACTCATCTCTATTTTCGGCTTCAATAGAATTCAAAATTCTTGGTCTTTCTGCAACTGCATCAAGGAAAGCCTTTCTTTGCTTGCGATTTTCCAAGTCCAACTTGTTGGCATTTAGCTTTTCGTTGACCAACTTGTGGGATAACTTGCTTGTGCGTCTGAATTTGGTAATCATTGTTCTCCCCTATTTTTAGGTTTCGTTATTTTATATCTTAACACATATTAATCCCAAGTTCAATATGCAATATAAACAAAAACCCGTCTTCAAGACGGATTTTTATGAGTTTTACAATAATTCTTGATAGGAATCAATGGTATAGTCGGCAAGTGCGTTGATTTCGTCCCTTTCGTGGTCGGAGAATCTGTCATATACTGCACAACACTTTATCCCTGCCTTTTTTGATGCCTCAATGCCAACGAGCGCATCTTCAAAAACAAAAGCATCTTCGGCACTAATACCAGTTGTATCCAAAACCTTTAGGAAAACTTCGGGATTGGGCTTGATTTCTTTGCAGTCATTACGAGTATAGATGATGTCAAAATAATCATCAAACCTTGCCTTGGAAATAAGGTTTTGGTTTTGCGTGCGATAGATATTCATATTTTTGCCTTGTGCCGCACTTGCTATAGCAAGAATCTTACCCTCCGCCTTGAGTTTTTTTATAAACTCTGGTGCATAAGGCTTATAGTTGATATCTTCAACCAACATTTTGCCAGCAATGTTATAGCGCAAAGTAAATATTTCTTCAAAGGACATCTTTGACTGATAAAGTTCCTTCAGTCTGCCACAATAGTCTTCATATGGGTTGGGGCTTGTTGCAAAAAGACGAAGTGCCTCATTCCTGACAACTTGCATGTTATCTATGGTGGTTTTTCCATCCCCTCTAATGATGGAAACAAGTTTTTCGTCAACTCTATTCCATATCTCAAGCGAATCTATGAGCGTACCATCTAAATCAAAGATAATCAGCTTTTTGTTTTTGATTTCTGTCTTCAAGTCCATATAAAAATAATAGCACACTTTCAAAAAGTGTGCTACCAATTTTTGTTTAGTTGTCGGATTATATTAGATTTCTTCGTATGCGCCAAGGAATACAAACTTATCGCAGGTGTTATCAAGCTCTGCCAATAGGTTTTGAACTTCGGGTTGATCAATGCGAGCAAGAATGTCAAAGTAGAATGCAAACTCAAAGGATGTGTTGCTCATTGGACGAGATTCGAGCTTGGTAAGATTGAGTCCAAGAGATGCAAAACGATTGAGCACTTTGTTGAGGCTACCAGCTTCGTGAGGTAGGTTTGCCATGATTGAAATCTTTTCGGCATTCTCGTATACCTTGAGCTTCTTTGCGATTGCGATAAAGCGTGTATAGTTGTTATCGTTATTTTGTACATTTGGCTCTACGATACTCAATCCATAAATACCAGCGCAATCATGTGAACAAATGCAAGCGATATCATTTCTATCGGAGTCAGCAACAAGCTCTGCTGCCTTTGCTGTGTTATCACATACGGTTATCTTAACATTACCCATTCCCTTGAGAAATTCGGAGCATTGTGCAACTGCTTGCTCATGGGTGAATATTTCCTTGATATCAGCAATTTCGGTACCTGGTTTTGCAAGTAAGTAGTGCTGAATGCGTAGTTTTATGCTCTTTACGATATAGAAGTTATGCTTGCGCATAAGGTCGTATACACCGTTAACAGAACCAGCATTTGAGTTTTCAATGGGGAGAACACCAAACTCACAAAGTCCCTTTTCAACTGCTTTGAAAACTGCATCCCAATCCTTAAAATACAAGATATCTGCAATTGGGAACATCCTATCTGTTGCGATTTGAGAGTATGCACCAGCAACGCCTTGACATGCTACACAAGCAGAAGTTGGAAATTGTTGTACACCTTCTGAAATAGCTTCTTTAACTTCGGTGATAACCTTGGAATTGACCTCTACAAATTGGGTTTGATATGCTTTTGAAGTGTTAAACAAGCTTTCATAAAGTTGTTTGCCATATAGCTTGATGTCGTCTGGCATAGCCTTTGTAACACGATTGATAATTTCTCTTTCGCGATTAGCATCGCCAACAGTAAGCTTGTTTGCTACCTTATATTCGCCAATTTCTTTAGCAATAGCCATGCGCTTAACATAAAGCTCTGCAATTTGGTCGTCAATTGCATTGATGCCCTTTCTCAAGTCTTCGATGTGAGTTTTGTTCATATAATCCTCCGTAAATAAAATGGCCACACTTTGTGCGGCCATATATGTATCATATTAAATAATCTTTACCGCACAAAAATTAAACTCTATTTCTAAAGCCGAAAAAGTTAAAAAATCCAAATGCGCCAAAGTTATTGTTTTTCATAACCAAAAGTATAAACCTGGTGTTTTTAATTGTCAATAGGTTTTTCAAAAAAAGAGAAAGCTTTCGCTTTCCCTTCTTTTGTTATAGGATAGAATTATTTTTGTTCTCTTTCTGCTCTCAAGCTTGCAATGTGGTCCTTTGCTGATTGAGCTGCTGTGTCAAGTGCATATTCAAGAGCCTTCTTTGCTGTTGTCAATGCATTGATTGCTGCTTGCTTGCGTGCTTCAATGGTTGCTTCCTCTTCGTCACTCAAGTCTTCTTCGATAAGGTCAAGAACATCTTCTGCCTTTTCCTTGAGCTCTTCAACTGATGCGCGTAGTGCTTCAACATCAAGGTTTACGCCATCAAGTGCTGTGTTAACTTCTGCTACTATTGCTTGATAGTCATTGATGTAGCTTTCAACTGAAGTACCAATTAATGGCATATTTTTGAAGGCGTTTAGCTCATCAACCTTTGACTTTACGCCTTCCATATATTCTCTTACCATTGGAATGTACTTGTCAGCTTCGGTCTGTGCAGTTTCTTTGAGTGTTGCTTCCAAACCTTCAAGGGTGGACTTAACTTCTGCCTTATATGCATCATATTCTGCATTTTCGCCCATGTTTTTGATAGTCTTGTCAACATATGCTTCGATACTATCAATGGTAACATCGCCTTCGGAGTCTTCAATCAAAGTTCTGTCGGTAATCTCAAGAGCTTCCATAACACCTGCAACTTGTGTTTCGGTTAGCTCATAGCTTGAGTACTTTTCTACATAAGCAATGCTGTCTGCAATAGCATCAAGACCTCTTGCTGTGCTTGCGTACATTTGATATACGCCACCAAGATAGCAAGTAGTTGCGTGACTCATAACATTTTGTGCATAGTATGTTACATAAACTGCATCTGATGCCATGCCTGCGACCTTATCATATATAGCCATTGCCTCGCTCTTTGCCTTTTGGTAAGCTTCGGTTGCGTATGCTTCCATCTTCTCGTGCTTTTCAGAGATCATCTCAATGAGTTCTTCATCATCAAGTTCAACAGCGCCTTCAATAGAGATTTCGCCAGTTTCAGTTGCTGTGCTGATAAGTTTGAACTTTGATACTGTGAGTGATTGGATAGCTTGGTTTGTGGGATACTTTGCCTTTAGTTCTTCAAGGTCACGGAGCAATGAGAATGCGCCTTCGGGGTCAATTTCTACACTTAAGCCTGCCTTTTGTGCAGTTGCTGTTATCTTGCCGTTAACCTTGTTGAGAAGAGCTTGCATATCTTCTTCATCAGCTGTAGAAACGGTGGTACCAACTACTTTATTGTTTTCGTCAAGATATCCAAGTTCAACTGCAAGTGATACGATTTTGTCAATAGCAGTTTCGATATTCTTGCCAACGATGTTACCACTTTCTTCATAAAGAAGAACTTGACCATCTTCGTTTTCGCCATATACACTTACAACATAATCGTTTTCGTCAACAGTAAGTGAGATTTCGGGATTGATATCAAGACTTACATATGAGCTTGCTTCTCCTACTTGGTAAGGAGGAGTTCCACTATCTGTATTTCCGTTTTGATTGTCGTTTGTTTGATTGTCATCAGTATCATCGCCAGTGTTACAAGCTACTACTGAAAACGCTAAAACTACTACCATAAGTAGCACAAAAAGAATAGATAAAATTTTCTTACTCATAATTTTACTCCTTATCATAATAATACGGATAGGCATAATTTTTCATTCCCCTATTGAAAAAAACCTATGTCCGTTGTACAATAATTATAATTTAAGTGGAATATGTTGTCAATTATGGATATATATTTTTCACTTAACTTTCAACTAAAACAATGAAAAATGGCTGTTTTTGCACGAAAACAGCCAAAATTGGAAGGTGGAGTATGCTCGAAATTATTTCAAACAACATTGCAGCAACAGTAGCAACAATTGGTTTATGTATCTACTTTTTTGGTACAGCTGTGGTATTTATTCTCAACCCTGTCAAGAGTGCCGAAAAATACTCAATGAAGCCAAAGGATGAAGCTGGCGTAACTGAAATCCGTGTTTACTATGGTGGAATTTCATTTGCACTTGGACTATTCCTTGCCCTACTTGCATTCCTATTTGGCAAGCCATTCTACTCACTAGTTGGTGGTTTGATTTTCTCAAATACCGTGTTCTTCACTCGTTTGGCATTCACTTTTGTAGACAAGGGCTGGAAATGCTCATATACAAAACTCGCCCTCCCTGCGGAAGGCGCGTTTATAGTTGCACTTTGGATTTGCTTTATTATTGCTGTTGTTGTCGAAGGAGCAATAGCTTAAATTTGGAGTGAATAATTAATCAAATTATAAATACATAATCCTACTATTATTATTTGGGCGCAGAGGAAACATATCTTTGCGCCTTTATCTGACACTTTTTTTGTAATAAATCTGCCGATAAAAGCACCAACTACGCTGGCAATCACTACAAACCATAGGATTTCTACATTAAATATACCAAAACCACCCTCAATAGTCATTGTGATAATCTTGGTTGCTTGCGAAAAGATTATAATTGCAAGTGAACAAATGGAAGCTGTTTTCATGCCATATCCAAATAGGAATATAATTACAGCTACATTCATTGGTCCACCACCGATACCAAGGAAGCTTGATATAATACCGAGCAATAGACCCGCCACAACTGCAACGATTTTGCTTTTTAATTTAAGTGACTTTGGCTTTTGTGCCATGTTCATATAGATTATGATAAAAATCATAACCGTCAAAAGCACGCAGTTTTGAGTAATTTTGACAACTGCATCAAACGCACTTTTTGTTATCAAGCCAAAAATCAAATTGCCCACGTATCCACCTACTATTGAGCCAAGTGCCATAAATAGTATGATTAGATAGTCGGGCTTTTCCTCGCCCTCTTTCTTTTTGGCAAGGAATTTGAGCGCAACTGAAACAAGTGACATCGTAAAAACGCTACAAGATGTCACTATTGCAATTTCCGATGCACTATACTCCCCAACAAGGTCAAACGCAGGCTTCATAATAACGCCACCACCCATACCAGAGATGGCTCCAATGGTGGTAGCAAATAGCGTTATTAATATGTAAATTATGATACTCCACATTATTTGTAGCTCTCCATTAACTCCTTGAATGCAGGAAGTGAGCGCTTAATCATATCGTATGATACGCAGTAGGAAATTCTACAAAAACCAGGTGCGCCAAAGGTATCGCCAGGCACTATCAACAGACCAAGTTGCTTTGCCCTATCGCAGAATGCGTTTGCATCATCTTCAAGAGCCTTTACAAACAAATAGAATGCGCCATCGGGATTTATACAAGTATATCCCATTTCGGTAAGTGCACCATAAATTAAATCTCTATTCTTTTTGTATTCGCCAATATCTGGAGTTGCACGCAAACACTTTTCAACAACCCTTTGCATCAAGCTTGGTGCACATACATAACCAAGTGCTCTACCAGCTCCACAAACACATGCATAGATATCGCGTTCATCTTGGAGCTTGTCGCTGAGTGCGATGTAGCCAATACGCTCGCCAGGGAGTGAAAGTGACTTGCTGTATGAGTAGCATACTATGGTATTGTCATAGTAATTCATAAGGTAAGGAACCTCTACATTACCATAAACAAGTTCTCTATAAGGTTCATCAGAAATCAAATAAATTGGGTGACCATATTCCTTTTGTTTGTTTCCCAAAATTGTGGTTACACCAATGATGGTTTCCTTTGTATAAACAACGCCTGAAGGGTTGTTTGGAGAGTTAAGAATGATGCCCTTTGTCTTTGGAGTAATGGCTTTTTCGAACTCGACAAGGTCTACTTGGAAGTCGTCTTTCTTCATAGGAACCACCTTGAGAGTGGCACCAGTTGCTTCGGTAAAAACGGTATACTCTGGGAAGAATGGTGCAACTGTAACAAATTCATCTTGACCATCGCTGAGCGCACGCAAAGTAATACAAAGAGATGCAGCTGCACCTACTGTCATATAGATGCTGTCTGCACCAAGCTTTGTAGCAAATCTTTCGTTGATGTACTCGGCAATTGCCTTTCTTACATTAAGGTCACCTTGAGCAGAAGTATATCCGTGGAGTGCTGTTGAAGGCATTTCATTAACAAGCTCTTTGATAGCTTGATTTACGCACTCTGGTGCTGGAACAGATGGATTACCAAGTGAAAAATCATATACCTTATCTGCGCCTACTTCAAGCGCTCTTTTTTTACCAAACTCAAATAGTTCTCTGATTACAGAACGCACACTACCAAGGTGGTGCATCTTCTTGTTGTACATAAGCTCTCCTGTTATCTTTTCTTTTGGAAGTTCCAAAGGTCTCTGCACATGTCGTCAAGATTTCTCTTTGCTTCCCAATTGAGTTCTTTCTTTGCCTTGTCTGGACAAGCATAGCAAGTTGCAATGTCACCTGCACGACGAGGTGCAATCTTGTAAGCAACTTCGTGTCCACAAGCCTTTTCAAATGCCTTTACCATGTCAAGTACGCTGTATCCTACACCAGTACCAAGGTTGATTGCATCTACACCATAGTTGTTGATGTTTTCAAGTGCAGCAAGATGTCCTTCTGCAAGATCCATTACATGTATATAATCGCGTACGCCTGTGCCATCTGGAGTGTCATAGTCATTGCCAAACACATTGAGATATGGGAGTATACCATGTGCAACCTTTGCTACATATGGCATCAAGTTGTTTGGAATACCCTTGGGGTCTTCGCCGATAAGTCCACTTTCGTGTGCGCCTACTGGATTGAAGTAACGGAGCAATAGAATGTTCCAATCATTTTCTGCTGCGTATAAATCACGAAGGATGTTTTCAATCATAAGCTTGGTTGCGCCGTATGGGTTGGTGGTGGATAGATGACAATCTTCATCAATTGGCAATCTTTCAGGTGTGCCATATACGGTTGCTGATGAGCTGAATACCAACTTCTTAACACCAAACTTGCCCATAACTTCAAGTAGAGAAAGTGTGCTTACGATGTTGTTACGATAGTAAAGGAGTGGTTTAGCACAGCTTTCGCCAACAGCCTTGAGTCCAGCAAAATGAATTACTGCATAAATATCGTTTTCACTAAAAATCTTTTCAAGAATCACTTTGTCACAAACATCGCCTTCATAGAAAGTGATTTGCTTGCCAGTTATCTTTTCAACACTCTTTACAGCGTCAATATTGCTGTTAGAAAAATTGTCAACTGCTACTACATCGTAGCCTGCGTTTAGAAGTGCAACATTGGTGTGACTTGCAATATATCCTGCACCACCGGTTACCAAAATTTTCATATCATTTCTCCTTAAATGGTTATTTCTTATCTTATTTCGTATAACTCGTTATACGATTATCTTTGAGATTATATCACGATAGAATCAAATTAACA
The DNA here is from genome assembly GCA_017533505.1 of Clostridia bacterium. Taxonomy (GTDB): domain Bacteria; phylum Bacillota; class Clostridia; order Christensenellales; family DTU072; genus Stercoripulliclostridium_A. Next base: position 8,936 of record JAFXIB010000115.1, read on the forward strand.
ACAATTCGCTCCCACATTAAAGATATTTTTTGACGATTGCATCCATCTCGTCAAAATGCTCTTCCATACTTTCAACCATCTTAATTTGCGTTCTGCACCTATCAAGATTATGGTTCGCCCTATGTATCTTGAAGTAATGATCCCCCTCAAGGTAATCGGTCAAAAACCTCAAGCCACACTCATATGTCATAAGTATTGCCCCAAAGGAAAGGTTTTCCTTTTCGGTAGGTGTAAGCTTATCCTTGACTTCACTTAAGAAACCTTTGACATAAGCTTCATATAGCTCCAACGAAAAGTCTACCTTGCTCAAATCGACTTCGTCTTCAGCGCCTATGTTTGCGCCACTTCGGATGCTATCGCCAAAATCATATAAAATTGAGCCCTTCATAACTGTGTCAAGATCAATGACAGCGACAGGAACCATATTGACCGTATCCACCAAAACATTGTTTAGTTTTGTATCGTTGTGCGTTACTCTCAACGGTATTTCGCCACTATCAATCAGCTCCAAAACTTGCGAACAATATTTTTTTCTTCTATAAAACCAATCCACTTCATCCATAACTTGGCATAGACGATTTTCGGAATCAAGCTGAACAGCATTTTCAAAATTCTCAAAGCGCTTTACTGTATTGTGGAAGTTAGGTATGGAATCCACAATTGTCTCTGCAGGATACCCATCTAACATTTTTTGAAATCTTCCAAAACCGATTGCAGATACTTCAAACTGCTCTAAAGTAGGTCTGCTTTCAATACTTACGCCACCATAAACAAAGTTGTACATTCTAAAGTAACTAACATCGTCATTACCATAATAAGATGCTCCATCCTTGGTTTCGATTACTCTTAATACATCTGTGGTAGGGAGCCCTTCCTTTTGCATCGTATTGTATATATGGTTGGTTACCCCAACGATATTCGACATAAGGTCAGCAACATTTTTGAAAACCTTATGATTTATTCTCTGGAGAATATAAAACTTGCCGTTTATATCGGTTAACTTATAAGTATCGTTTATATGCCCACAGCCATATTTTTCTGCCTTGACAATTTCAGCATCCACCTTAAACAAATTGGCAACCTTGATGATTTTGTCCATAGTAATCTCCTACAAATAATCATTGTATGATTATTATACTATAAATTAGACATTTTTCAATAGTCAAATATCTATGTAGACAAATTTTTATTATTTTGGTATAATTACATTATGAAAAACAACTTAAGTGTAATGCTCAAGCCTGCATCATCAAAATGTAATGCAAGCTGTAAATATTGTTTTTATCGTGACGAGGTGAAAGCTCGCGTAATCAAAGATTATGGTAACACAACAACAGAGCTTGCTGACATCATGATAGAAAAAATGCTCCACTATGTTGGGGCTGGTTATCTCTCCATTGTCTTTCAAGGGGGCGAGCCAACTCTTGTAGGATACGCATTTTTTGAACACTTTTTTGATACCCTTGCCCTAAAAAACACTATGGGTGCAAACATACATTTATCCATCCAAACAAACGGACTTCTCATAGACAAAAAATGGGCAAAGCTATTCAAAAAACACAATGTGCTTGTTGGATTGAGTTTAGATGGCGACAAGAAATCATGCTCGGCAAGACTTTCTAAAGGAAAGGAAATCTTTGCAAACATACTTGAGTGCGCTTCTATTCTAAAAAAAGAAGGGGTTGACTTTAATATTTTATCTGTTATCCATAAGGGTAACGCAACTCGTGGGAAGGAGATTTACAATTATCTCACAAGCAAAGGTTTTAAAAATCTCCAGTTCATACCCTATCTTGGCGACAACCCAGAGTTTAGTTTAAGCGCAAATGAATACGGCAAATTCTTGATTGATACCTATAAACTATACGCTCAAGATTTCATCTCCACTACTCCCACTCGCATAAGACAATTTGACAATTATCTAATGCTACTTAAAGAAAACAATGCCGAGCAATGTGGCATGAATGGTAAGTGTTCTCCCAGCCTTACATTTGAAGGAGATGGCACAGCATATCCTTGTGATTTTTATTGCACAGATGAGTACGAGCTTGGCAACATTAAAGATAAAAGCATAGCTGAATTACTGTCTTCTGAAACTGCAGTTGCCTTCCGAAATACAAGTGGCGCAACCAGCGAGTGTCCAACCTGCCCATACTTTAAGGTATGCCGTGGTGGATGCAAAAGATATGCCCAAGACAAAGCCTTCTGCGAAGCTTACAAGATATTCTTTTCGCACACATTCAAATAGTTAAGGCTCCCATTATAAAACAAAGAGCAACCGAAAATCGGTTGCTCTTATTATTTTGTGTCTTATACCTTATGCCTTGAAAGGTGGAACATCAATCTCACAATCGGATAGTGGGAATGTCATACATGGATGAACATAACCAAACTTTAGGTCAGCAAGTCTTCTGCCATCGCCACGAGTGGGAACGTAAACTTCGCCACTAACAAGTCTACTATGGCACCAACCACACTCACCACTTCTGCAATTTGCTGGAGCAAGCACACCACCACGCTCCATTGCGCTCAACATGGTTTCGTTTGCGTTGCATTCTACTTCGCTAACAGCGCCTGCCATAACAACCTTTAGCTTAAATGTCTTGCCTACTACCTCTTGAGGATAGTCGCTTTCCTTTTCTGGATTACGATACTCGCCAAACAACTCGTGACGAATGAACTTTTTGCGTAAACCAAGTTTTTCAATTTCCTTGTCTACAAAGTTATACATAGCTTGTGGACCACATAGGAAGATTGAATAGTTGCCTTCTGGTGCATACTTCTTGATAAGGTCAGCTGTAATAAATCCACTTTCAGCACCTTCCATTTCGCCAGCACTCAATACATTGACAAGCTTAAATTTGTCGCCTACCATTGCATTGAATTCGTCAAGGAATAGAATGTCATCTTTGGTTCTGCTACCATACAAAAGTATGAGGGAGCAGTCTTCATCGCCATCATGAATTGCTTTTGCAAGTGACCTAAATGGAGTGATACCACTACCACCTGCTATACCAATGACAACCTTTGCATCTCTCAATCTTTCATATGTAAATACGCCTTGAGGAGCTGATACTGATACCTTTGTACCTACTGCCCAATTGTCAAGGATATATTCAGAAGCTAAACCACCTTCTACTCTCTTGATTGTTAGTTGATAGTAACCTTCAAGTGCATTCTTTGGAGATGATGAGATGGAGTATGGTCTTGTGAGCTCAATACTACCTACCTTCAATCTAACTGATAGATATTGTCCAGCACTAAAATATGCAATCTTGTCGGTGCCAGCTTCTTGGTCTGCAACAAGAGTATAGGTCTTTACATCATCGCTGAATGCATCAACCTTTTCCACCTTTAGATGTTGAACATCGGGGTGCAATGCATTGGCGATTTGGTTAGGATGATAGCTATCTTCATGCTGGAGTGCTTGAGAGGAAGCTTCTTTGATTCTATTTTCTCTTTCAGGTTCTAATTTTAGAAAATCTGCAGGGCTTAACTTACTAATTTTGCTTGCCATATTACTTACCTCCCTTTAGCTTATTTACCACTCTTATACCAGCTTCTTCGCCAGTCTTGTATGCTGATGAATAACCATCGCCCAAAATACCATGACCACCACAGAAGCACAAATTCTTGATACCGTTGTCCTTAACTTGTGATTGGTTACGAATAATTACATTATCCCATCCAGATGTTCTATATCCATATATAGTTCCTTCTGGAGTGCCAAGATAACGAGCAAATGTTACTGGGGTTGCAATGGAAATTTCTTCGATATGATCCATGATGTTTATGCCCATAAGTTGCTCATAGTCACGGATATATTTTTCTGCAAGGTCGTTCTTGTACTTCTTGTATTCTTCGGGCTTAAGGTCCTTTGGAATATCGGAGCCATTCAAAGGCATTGTAAAGAACATTTGGCAAGTGCCTTCTGGAGATGCATCTGGGACAACCTTGTTAAGGCAGTTTACGATGTAGAATCCATAGTTCAATCTGTTGTCATCTTGAGCACGAGCATTGCCGTCGTTTGCAACAAATACGGTATAGTCTTTGATACCAATTTCATCAGCAGTAGCATCAAGTCCAAGATAGATGGTTGCAACTGACATACCAAATGTTCTTGCATTAGCAAGTTTTACATCTCTTTCTGGAATCTTTTTAGCATCAGAGCGAGCAAAAACATTGTTTGCAATTACATTGGAAATTACTTCCTTTGCATAAAGTTTTTCGCCATTTGCAACAACGCCTGCAATAGAACCATCTTCATTATATAAAAATTCGGTTACCTCACTATTGTAACGGATTTCACCACCATTCTTGATGATAACATCACAAAGTGAAAGAGATAGCTCATGGCTACGAAGATGTGGCATTGCAGCGCCATTATCCATATAGCTTGTGAGCATACTCAAGAAGTGCAAGCAGTTTAGTTCATCAGTTGGAACACCAAGATATCCCCAGTAAGTAGTAAGGATATTCTTTGCCTTTTCTGGCATCTCAAGAGCATCCAAAATCTGCTCGGTGGAGTGAGATGCACATCTCATGAAATCTGCGTGTTTGAATATCATAACAAGTGGATTTGGGTTACCATTCTTTTTTGCAACATAATCAAGTGCAGCATCACATTTGTCATTGAGTTCAATGAATGCCTTTACCTTTTCCCTACATCCTGGGACAGCAGCTTCCATGCTATCATAAAATGGTTCTCTGAAAGCTTTGAGTGTTACATCATATCCGTTTTCGCCTCTAACTATGGTACGATACATGGTGTCTTCGTATCTCCATTCTACATCTGCACCAAGAGAAGCAAAAATATTGTAGATATCATCTGGTTTTTCCTTTGTGCCTACGCCACAAAGTTCATGCAACGATGGCTCAAACTCAAACCTACCCCTTCTAAAGCTTGTAGCACAGCCACCTGGGAGATTATGTTTTTCAAGCAGTAGTGTTTTCAAGCCAGCTTTTGTTGTATTTGCAGCAGCAGCCAAGCCACCATTACCTGCACCAACAACAATTACATCGTAATTATTCATAAATTCCTCCTTGAGAGATTTGTTGCATAAGTATTATAAACCTTATTAAGGTTTAGGTCAATACAAAATATTTTTTATTTTAACTATTGATATAAATTGAGTTTTAACATATAATTAACACATTAAGTATATGCTATACTTAACAAGATTTTTGGCGGTGACAAAATGGGAAAGATTTTCAGTAAAGCCGAAGGTTTGCTCAACAAGTTTTCAAATGCTGTTGTAAAAGGTAAGTGGATATGCCTTATTGTATTCATTATACTTACAATTGGATGCGCATGCATGATACCTTTTATACAAGTAGAATATGACCTAACCGGACAAATGCCCAAGGAAAGCTATACAAGTGATGCTTTAGCTCTACTCAAAAAGGAATTTGACGACAAAGGTATGGCTTATGTGTGCGTTGTTGGAGTTACTCAAAAACAAGCAGGCGACATAGCTAATGAGCTCAAAGCTATCGATGGTATTGCAAATGTAACTTATGTCGAAAGCATGAATTACAAAAACAATAAAGCTCTCTATACCATAAATCTAACCGATTATGATAGTACCAAAGGTGCTTTTGAAGCTATCGAAAATGTAATCAATCATCTTGAAGATAGTGAAGTTGAGCACTATCTAACCGGTCAATCAGCCTTCTCCTATTTTACCAAAGCAGAAACTGAACAAAGCATTATTAAAGTTGGTGTCGTACTTGTTGTGCTTATACTTGCAATACTATTGTTTACATCAAAAACATATTTTGAAATCGTAATTATGCTTTTGGTATTTGTTGTGGCTGTCGCAATCAACATGGGAACTAATATTCTCTTTGGTGGAATCAGTTACCTATCCAATCTTGTGTCCCTTGTACTACAGCTTGCACTTTCTCTTGACTATATGGTCATATTACTACATAGATATATGGAGGAAAGGGCAACCAAAGACCCACATCAGGCAGCCTCAACTGCACTTACAAAGGGAATAATTGAAATTGCATCTGGGGCACTTACTACTATCGCTGGACTTGGCTCATTGCTCCTTATGAGTATGCCGATTGGTGTAGAAATTGGTTTAGCCCTTGGCAAGAGTATTATCGCAAGCTTTATATCTGTAGTATTCTTTATGCCAGCTCTCCTTGTGCTCCTTGATAAACCTCTCATGTCATCAAAGCACAAGCCCTTTGTACCAAGCGTAAAAAAGCCAGCAAAGTTTATAGTAAAAGGCAGAAAGGTAATTGTACCTTTGTTTATTGTTATCGTAGCACTTTCTTGTGTAGGTCAATTTTATAATACATATTCATTCAACTACAATGGTGGTAGTATGATTGTTTCTGCAAGGGAACAAATTGAACCCGAGTTTGGCACACTTAACTCTCTCGTTGTAGTTGTACCAAAAGGTGATGCTGAAAAGGAAAGAGAACTTGCAAATTATATTTCTTCCTTTGACAATGTTGACTCCGTAAATGCCCTATCCACCATTGAGCTTGCAGAGGGTATTTACCTTACTGACGAAATCGGCAAAGATGATATGTCCACCCTTATGAGTACTCTTGCTGGTGGACAAGATCTCGGTATTTTTGGAGGCCTCGCTGGCACAATGTTTGATGGATATCTTACATCAAAAGGTATAACTGACATAAATGCAAAGGTAAGAATAATCGACTTACTTGAGTATGTTGCAACCGAGTATGGCGAAACACTAAAACCAGCTCTTGGTGAATATGGTTCACTCCTTGACTCGCTCACATTTGCAAAAGCTAATCTTGAAAGCGAAAATTACAGCCGTCTTACATTTAACATCTGTTCCGAAGTAGAAAGTGAAGATACATTCCGTTTCCTTGATGAAATCACAGCAAAGATTCCTTCCTACTATTCCGAGTTTTATATGACTGGCGAAAGTGTAGCTTGCTATGATATGGCATCATACTTTACTCAAGATAATTTGATAGTAAGCTTGTGTTCAGCACTCTTTGTACTAATCATCCTAATATTCACTTTCAAAAATCTACTTCTTCCAGTTGTATTGCTACTTGCTATACAAGGTGGAATTTGGATTAACTTTGCATTCCCCTTTATCACATCAACTCCGGTTGTATTCATTGGATACCTTATCATTACAGCAATACAAATGGGAGCTACGATAGACTATGCAATAGTGCTCACAAACCGATATCGTGAAATTAGAGCTAATTACATTGATAGATTTGACGCAATGGCAGAAGCACAAAATGCAGTTTTCCCAACCATAATCACATCTGGTATAATTCTAATAGGCGCAGGATTTACATTAAGTCTACTAACCTCTGGAGCTGTTGCTTCAATGGGAAGCCTACTTGGTGTCGGTGCTCTTGTATCCCTACTCATTGTAATATTCATTCTCCCCTCTCTATTACTTGTAACCGAAAAGGCAACAGACAAGTGCGATTTCAAAAAACTATTTAAGCGTAAGCAAAAGGATGTTGCTATTATAGAAGAAACAAGTGAGAATTTAGAATAATAAAATTTTGTAGCTTTAGATACAAAAACAGCTCCCAAACTGGGAGCTGTTTCTTTTTTGTTAGCAATGTTAAATGCCAACTATCTTGGATATTCTGTCGATTGTAAGGTTGCATAGTTCTATCTTTGCCTTGTTTGTATCAGCATCAAGTTTTTCAATCAACCACTCGTATTCAGCATCGCTTCTTAGGTTAGAAATATATTTGAGTGTTTCGTCAACCAAATTCTTCCAATCCTCTTCAGCCATCTTTTCTCTACCTGCTTCGATAACAGTAAGCTTCATAGCAAGGTAAGCATGTAGTTCATTTTTAGATAGACTGTCGAATGCCTTTTTAAGCTCTCTCTTGTGTGCAATATGTTGAGCAAGTGTTGCAAGTCCACCTATACCAATTGGAATCAAGCTCCATAAATTGAGTGACCATGCGCCAATACTTCCTAAAATCATACCATAGCCCATTTCGTCGATGGCTTTCTTTTGAATACCATAGAAATTGTTTTCGAACTTGTTGTAAAGCTCATACATATATCCATCGTCTTCAAACAAAATATTTGAAACAACTTCAAGACCATCTTCCCATCTATCGCTCTTGCCAGCAACGCTAAAAGCAAATGATAGTGCAAATTGCATTCTCAAAAGATTGTCCTTATCCTTTTTGAACATCTTTTTGTTGATGAAAGCTTTTAGCTTCTCGATATCTTTTGATAATGCAAGGTCTTTTTCGGATACAGATGCCTCAAATGCTTTCAAGGTTTCAAGCGCTGTGGTTTTTTCGTTAGAAAGCTCAAGAGTATTCTTTCTTCTGATGCCATTTGCTACTTCGGTTGCGATTGTTGAAATAACCTTTGTAATGATATTCCTACTGTTATCAATTTGCACAGGCTCATTTTCGCTCATTTCCTTCTCAATAGCATCTACATTTGCTTTGAGATATATATAGGTAAGGTTTTTGAGTACCAATGCCTTTATCTTTGCTTGCTTTTTCTTTCCCATTATTTGAGTTCCTCCTCAATATAAGACTTAATTTTGTTTAGATCCAATTTCTTCTCATTTGTCTTTAGAAGATTAATGATATCTTTAAGGGTGGTTGAGCTTTGCTTTTGCTCATTGAATGTCCTAAACTCTGTTGCGCTAAATCCATCATCATACCAATGGTCGCAATACTCATAAATGTCTTTTTTAGCTGTTGTGCCCTTTGATATATTACTGAACAACTTTTTGACTGAACCTGGTATTGCACTAAAATTGCCCTTTTCAAAATCAGAGATGTATTTATATACGGTAGGTCTGGTTTTTTTGAGCAACCTTGAAAGTTCGGTGATGGAAATCATATCTGTGATTTTCATTGTTGACCTCCTGTGTTTGACACTATTTTACACATTTTGTAAAGTTCTGTCAAGTAATTTTCGTAAAAAAGTGTAAAATTTTGTAAATTATTTTTACGGTCATTTTACATGCTAAAATCAATTAAATTATATTTAATTGCATCAAAAAAGCGCCCTTTAGGGGGGCGCTATTATTTGTTTTAGAAGTGTAAAAATCTATCAATCCCACTCGTCGCCTTTGACAAGCTCCATATCTATACCCTTTGTTTCGTGGCACTTTTTGACAAGGGTGATAAAGCCTGCAATAAAGCCAGGCACAAGCAAGCAGAATGCTAAAATTCCAACAATAGTATTGCCAAAAATTGCAGTTAAAGGTAGGCTTATCCCATATGAAATTACTACACCTATTCCAGTAACGATAAACTGCGCTGACATCGTTGACGAACGGAGATTTGTTGGGCTCGACTCGCCTATCATCATTATAATTACATCATTTGTTGTATAGTAACTGCCGACACAAGCGCCACACATAAATCCTACAAGGTATGGGGTCCAAGCTAAAGTTGAGCCAACACTAAATATGATAAAACTAATTAGACAGTTTATTGCTGTAACTATTGCAGCTGTCTTTCTGCCCTTTGTATCACTTATAAATCCCATGATAACTTGGGCAACTGCGCTTCCAATTGGGAATAGGAACAAGGCATCGGTTACAACACCAGTGCTTACTGCTTCAACTGCTTGGGTAAGACTCTCAAATAGTCCTTGCGCAAGATAGTTGCTTGCATATCCATAGCTCATAATTGCTTGATAATCTATGGTAGCAATAAACCCAATATTCATTAGTGCAGAAGTAATATATAGCCAACGGAGTTGCTTGTGCTTCAGGGCAAATTTGAGTGCTGGGATAAGTCCACCTTGAGCATTTTCTGCAGCTTTCTTTGCCTTTTCCTCTGCCCTTTCTTCTTCCGTCATGTTTAGATACCTCAAACGAGAGTCAATGAAGCTATCGGTTTCGCGAGCAAGAATCAAAGCGATAAAACTTGCAACAAGTCCAACAATTGCTGGCACCAAAAATACATTACGCCACTCACTTGCTGACTCCATCATAACTTTACGCATAAGTGGTATGAGCATAACACCCATGTTTGCAACAAACTTAATTACAGCATATGTGCGTGCGCGTTGCTTGGGCGTGGACGACTCCATTATATATACAACATGCATGTCGTGTGGGATAAAGAATTGCACCATACATGCACCGATAAAGTATATAATAACATTTCTTGAAAGGAATATTACAAGGAGTGCTAAACTCATACCAAAGGTATTGATGATTAAAAAAACTTTCCTACCAAACCTATCAGCAAGTGGGCGATATAGGAGTCCAAGTGCTTGGAATGGGACTACCAAAATGGTCAATATATTCAA
>JAFXIB010000013.1 GCA_017533505.1 Clostridia bacterium
CAATACTCTTTTGTATAGTTGATGAGTTGTTGAACATTTTCCCATCTTGTGATATCTTCTTCCTTTTTGGTACTTAAATAAGCTTTCTCAAAACCTACCCTATCAACTATGTATTGCATAAACTTGTCAACAGGCATTGTTCTGTTGATGTATAAATCCTTCATGAGCTCTGCAAAGACTTCTACCTTTTTTGCAATACCTTTGGGGAGAAGTGTAGCATGATCATTGAGTGATAAAAGTACATTCAAAGTGCTTATTTGACTTTCCCTTGAATAGATATCAAGTTTATCAATGGTTGCATCGCCTATACCCCTTTGTGGGAAGTTGATAATGCGCTCAAGAGCAGCATTGTCGCGAGCATTTGCAACTGCACGCATATATGCAATTACATCTTGGATTTCCTTTCTATCAAAGAACTTAAAGCCACCTACTACCCTATATGTAAGACGAGTAGATTGTAGCATTTGCTCAAACATTCTTGTAAGTGAGTTGGCGCGAACAAGAATGGCAAAATCCTTTTTACGGTAACCATTATAGTAAATTAAGGATTCTATCTTGCCAACAACCCATTCTGCTTCGTTCCTATCATTCCAAGCATTGTAATATTCAACCTTGAGCCCTTTGCCACGATTGGTGAACAATCTTTTTTCGTGACGAGCCTTGTTGTTTTGTATAACATTGTTAGCACAGTTGAGTATCTCTTCGGTAGAACGATAGTTTTCAAGTAACTTGTATACCTTTGTATCCTTGAATTCCTTATCGAAGTTAAGAATGTTTTCTACCTTTGCGCCACGCCAACCATATATGCTTTGGTCGTCGTCTCCTACAACAAAAAGATTGCCCCATTTGCCAGCAAGGAGCTTGATGATTTCATACTGCACTTTGTTGGTGTCTTGGAATTCGTCAACATGAATATATCTGAATTTGTTTTGATAGAAGTTTAAGCACTCTTCCGATGTAAGCAGTAGTTTTTTTAGCTTATGCAATAGGTCATCAAAGTCCATTGCATTGTTTTGCTTTAAGAGTTCTTCATAGCGCGCAAATAGCTTTACAATAAGCTCTGCATCGTTAACAAGTCCATTTATCTCGTGGAAGTATTCTTCGGGACTCATGCCGTCATTTTTGGCCTTGCCAATATGCTCTTTGAGTGCTTCCTTTATACGATTGTCGTCAATTTGAGCTTCGGTTACAACCTTTGCTATCATGCGTGCAGAATCACTCTCATCGTAGATAGAAAAATTTTTGTCGTATCCTATATGCTCACCAAATCTCCTCAAAATCCTTGCAGCAAGAGAGTGTATGGTTGATATCCATACTCCATGGTCTAAACCAAGAAGGTCGTCAAGACGCTCACGCATCTCTGCCGTTGCTTTGTTTGTAAAGGTAATGGCAAGTATGTTTGAGCCCCATACTCCCTTTTCTGCAACAAGATATGCAACACGATGGGTTAGTACCCTTGTCTTGCCACTTCCTGCCCCTGCAAGCACCAATAACTTACCTTCTGTGTCTGTTACTATTTGACGCTGTACTTCATTCAAATTGCTGAGTAAATCCATGTTATATCTTGATATCCTATTTAGACAAACGATAATCTAATACTTAATATTATTTATAATATTATACCACAAAATACCCACCCTTGTAAATGCCATAAGGGTAAAAATAAAGGGAGCTTTTCGCTCCCTTATATTTGATAACTTATTTCTTCTTGAAGAAACTGAATAGCCCTTTCTTTTCCTCTACAATATCTTCAGTAATTGTATCTGTGATGCGATGTCCAAGACCTACAACAACCTTTTTGATTTCCATTAGCTCAATGTTATCTTTGCAGATTACAACTGTTTCGCCACTTTCGTGTGAGGACTTTACGCTCTTGACTTTAAGGTTAGAGCTGATTGCATTATCAATGTTGTTTGAACAATGTTCACAATGCATTGTGTCAATTTTTAGTGTGTATTTTTTCATATTTCCCTCTATTTTTCGTTTTTAAAAGGTACCCTTTTAGGATACCTTTTAATATTTTTTGTTTAACGGTAAGTGCCGTATTCTTCCTTTTCGTATCCAGCAAGCTCATCTGCAAATGGTAGGTCTTCCATTGGCTTGTTTACAAATTCGGAATCGCCAATCCATCTGTTTACAAAGCCTTGCATAATGGTGTCGTGATCGTAGCAGTATGCTTCGGTACTGAAGTTCTTTGAAGTTAGAGTACAGCTTGCATCAACTGCTGTTACATTTGCTTGCATTATCCAAGTTTCGTCAGTTTCCCAGGTACGAACATAGCCGTTTTGGAATACTGTCATCTTAACCTTGAGTTCGCTATAGTACAAGCTATATCCACCAAGTTCATTCAAGAAATCAAGTGGTGCGTTTGCAAGATAAAGTTGCTCTGCATAATATGTTGCACTTTGCTCGGTACCACGATTGGTTACTGTATCAACTTCAAAGTCTACAACATAGTATTTGATATCTCTACCGTTAAGGTCACTACCATATTCTTCGCTAATCTTTACGCTTGAAGGAATGATGGTTTGTGGGTTGATGATGTGGATGGATAGATCATGTGAGCTTAGACCATACTCATCATACCAATCATCGCCATATGGACGATTGTACTTTGCTTCTTCTGCGATTTGCTCTGCAGTCTTAACAGTAAATGCCTTTTCTTTTTCTTCGAACTTACCAGTAACACCGTCTTCAGTGATTACACTACTCTTGCTGTCACCATTCCAAGTGATGGTTTCTTCGGGAGTAGCGATGGTTCTTCTTGCAAATGGAAGAAGTCCGTTGATAAGAAGTTCACCAATACCTGCAAGACCTTCTTCACTTGCTGTGATAGCACCCTTTGGAACTTGGGTGTATTCTTCTTGAGCAGTATACTTGCCATCTTCTGCAACAATATTATAATATGTTGATGTCATGTTCATTTTGCCACCAACTTGAATGTTACCACCCATAACGAGATCGCCTGTTGCAGAGCCACCACCGGTGGTGTACTTTGCATATTCGGGAGCAGTTGAGTTGGATAGACATGCTACACGATAAATGATGTATGCTGCAAGTGCCTTTTCTTCATCCGTTGCATCTTCTGCCATACCAGCTTGGATTTCATCCTCAAATTGAGCAAGGTGCTCTGAATAATCCTTGTAAATACCATAGTTGTTGATATCAGAGAAATATCCAAAATTATCTGGGAATGGTCCAAGGTCTGAGTTGGTTGCTTTGCTGAAAATTACATCCCAGAAAACATACAATAGACCACCACCGATAAGAGCAATAATAATTGCAATAACGATGAGAGCGATTTCCCATTTTCTGAGTTTCTTTTTGATTGCACTACCTTGTCTTAAGATTTGAGTAGACATTGAGAAAAAATCCTCCTCTCCTATAATGTATATATCATACCATAGATAATATAATATTTCAATACCTATTTTTTTACATATTTACTCTATTATTACAATAAGTATATGTTTATCAACAAAAAAGCCCTTGACTTTCGCCAAGGGCTTAATATTAAACAACTTGTTGACTATTTGTTGTCCTTGATTGCAGCTTGTGCAGCAGCAAGACGAGCAATTGGTACTCTGTATGGTGAGCATGATACATAGTCAAGGCCGATGCTATGGCAGAATTCAACAGATGTTGGATCGCCACCGTGTTCGCCACAGATACCACAGTGCAAGTGTGAGTTGTTCTTCTTGCCGAGATCAACAGCGATGCCCATGAGTTTGCCTACGCCGTTCTTATCAAGCTTTGCAAATGGATCGTTTTCGTAAATCTTTGACATGTAGTAAGACTCAAGGAACTTACCAGCATCGTCACGGCTGAAACCGAAGGTCATCTGGGTAAGG
>JAFXIB010000116.1 GCA_017533505.1 Clostridia bacterium
AGACCGATGCGAGTTACATAACCTTCTGCCATTTCGAGGTATCTAACACCCTTAGCTTTGGTTGAGTACATTGTGCCGATTTGGCTACGAAGTCCCTTACCAAGGTCTTCAAGACCAGCACCGATAGAAAGACCATTTTCACTAAATGCAGATTGGCTTCTTCCGTAAACAATTTGAAGGAAGAGTTCTCTCATTGCAGTATTGATAGCATCACAAACAAGGTCAGTATTGAGAGCTTCAAGAATTGTCTTGCCAGGAAGAATTTCTGCTGCCATAGCTGCAGAGTGAGTCATACCAGAACAACCAAGTGTTTCAACAAGAGCTTCTTCGATGATACCATCTTTGATATTAAGAGTAAGCTTGCAAGCACCTTGTTGAGGAGCACACCAGCCTACACCATGTGTAAGACCACTAATATCGCTAATTTCTTTAGCTTTAATCCATTTGCCTTCTTCAGGAATGGGTGCGGGACCATGGTTAGGACCCTTTGCTACACAAACCATTTTTTCAACTTCGTGAGTGTATTGCATTTATTGCCTCCGTTAATGGATTTATGTGGATTTTATAATTTTTTGATGAGTTTAAGGTCAATTCTTTGTTTTTCGTCAATCTTGATAATTCTTACTTTAACTTTATCACCAACATTAACAACATCAGTAACCTTTTCTACGCGTTCTTTTGATAGCTTGCTGATATGGATCATGCCTTCTTTGTTAGAAGCGATTTTAACAGATGCACCGAATTGGCCCTTGTCATTTTCCATAATCTTAACTACAGTGCCTTCAAATTCTTCGCCTACTTCGTATTCACGAACAATATCTTCAACGATTTGGCGCGCAGTTGCAATTGCTTCAGCATCACTTGATGCAATAAAGATTGTGCCATCATCACTGATATCAATCTTTACACCCGTTTCTTCGATTATCTTATTGATGGTCTTGCCACCGCTACCGATAACTTCGCGAATCTTATCTGGGTTGATTGCAAATGAAACGATCTTTGGAGCATACTTACTGAGTTCTTTTCTTGGAGCAGGAAGAACATCAAGCATCTTGCCAAGAATATGGAGTCTACCTTGTCTTGCTTGTTCAAGTGCACGAGTAAGAATTTCACGGTTAATACCCTTGATCTTGATATCCATTTGGATAGCAGTGATACCCTCTTCTGTACCAGCAACCTTAAAGTCCATATCACCGAAGAAATCTTCGATACCTTGAATATCTGTGAGAATATGGAGCTTATTGTTAACATCGTCCTTAATTAGGCCCATTGCTACACCAGCAACTGGAGCCTTAATTGGAACACCTGCATCCATAAGTGCTAATGTTGAACCACAAACTGATGCTTGTGATGTAGAACCATTAGAGCTAATAACCTCTGAAACTGTTCTAATAGCATATGGGAAGCATTCTTCGCTTGGTAGAACTGGCTCAAGAGCGCGTTCTGCAAGTGCACCGTGACCAATTTCTCTTCTACCTGGGCTACGCAAAGGCTTAGCTTCGCCAGTGCTATATCCAGGCATATTATAGTGGTGAATATATCTCTTGAAAACTTCGTCATCAAGACCTTCAAGCTTTTGAGCTTCAGAAATTGTACCAAGAGTTGCAGTTGTGAGAACTTGAGTTTGACCTCTAGTAAATACAGCTGAACCATGAACTCTTGGAAGAAGACCAGCTTCACACCAAATAGGACGGATATCAGTTAGGCCTCTACCATCTGGGCGAACACCTCTATCAGCGATCATTGCACGAACACATTCCTTCTTCATAGCATAGAGAATATCATTGATATCGCGTCTGTTGTCTGGATAAATGTCTTCAAAGTGAGCCATGATGTCAGCAGTGATTTCTTCTTCACGAGCTTCACGTTCATTACGATCATATGTGTCAAACATATAGTTGATCTTATCTTGTGCATATTCCTTAACATCTTTTTCGATGTTTTGCGTATTAGTAGGTCTTTGTGATGTTCCGATTGGAACGAAACTTATAAACGTATAGCCGTTCATTACACAAAGTTTATCTATCTCGCCATTTATGTCATCTTGTGTAATTGTAGTTTCTACCCCTATGCCTTTATAATTGACTTTGTATTCCATACCATCAATTAGATTATTTAGAACAATTACGCCAAATTTTGAATCCTTATCGTTGGAATCGTTATCTTGCACTTCGTTATATACTAAACTATCGTTGTAATAAACTGTATATTTAAAACCTTCGGTAGCAGAAATTGAGATTGTGCCCTCGTTAGCGATTATATATTTTGTTCCCGTGGTTTCTGTTGTTACATTTTCAGTAACGATTTTAGTGAATGTAACC
>JAFXIB010000014.1 GCA_017533505.1 Clostridia bacterium
AAAAACGCGACAGTTTAGATGAAGAGTGACGCAAAATAAAAGAACTTCCTGACGGGACTTTACTAATGCGTAAACGACCGAAGGAAGTTCTTATTTTGTTATACTATTCGCTAAAATGTCGCGTTTTAATATTGGAGTTTTGCATTAAGCTCCTGCATCTTCTCAAGGTCTACCTTGATAACCTTGCGGTCATAAGTGAGTAGTCCGTTGATTTCGTCTTCGACATCGGTGAGCTGGGTGTAAACTGTTGCTGACAAGCCCTTGTCAATAATGGGTAGAATTTGATTTTCAAATAGCTTGTGGTATGCCTTGTCAAAGCTCTCCAATGAGTCGTATGCCTTGTAGCCAAAGCTCTTGGATAGGTTGAATACATGGCCCTTTACTGGTACGGAGTATCCACCAAACTCACTGAGTATTACAGTTCTGCCCTTGCTGTCTGCTTCTGGTATTGTTACAGGACGGAAGTAGATGTGGAGTGAGTAGAAATCGCCACCACCTTGGTCAATCCAACCACTTGCGTGGTCAATGGGACGAGTGGTATCAAATTGCTTGATGAACTCAACTGCTTTTAGTGAGTCAAATTGTCCCCAACTCTCATTAAAGGGTACCCAAAGTGCCAAAGATACGGTGTTATATAGTTCTTTGATTGTGCGCTCTGCATCAACATAATACTCATCTCTGCAAGCCTTGTCTTGTCTACCACAAAGTGAGTACCAGCTATCCTTTGCTTGGATGTGGAATAGTCCAAGTGCACCATTGAAGAGCTTGTTTGCGCCTGTGCCACCATTGATAAAATCTTGCCATACGAGTACGCCAAGTCTATCGCAATGATAGTACCAACGGAGTGGCTCAATCTTGATATGCTTGCGTAGCATATTGAAGCCCATCTTCTTGGTGATTTCGATGTCGTAAATCATAGCTTCGTCACTTGGTGGGGTATATAGACCGTCTGACCAGTAACCTTGGTCGAGTAGACCATTGTGGAAGTATGGCTTGTTGTTTAGCATGATGCGTGGCTTGCCCTTTTCGTCCTTGCCAACAGAGTACTTACGCATACCAAAATATGAGCCAACCTTATCTTCGCCATAGCTTACTTCAAGGTCGTATAGCTTGGGATTTTCAGGGCTCCATAGTTCGTAGCCAGCGATTGTCAAGGTAACTTCGCCATCAACAAGTTCAGCTTCTGCAAGTACGGTGTCGCCATCCTTTGCAACAACCTTACCACCAGCTTCACCTACTCCGCTTACCTTTACATTCAAGGTATCGGTGTCGATATCTGGGGTAATCATGATGCTGTCAATGTAGGTTGAAGGTACTGACTCCATCCATACACTTTGCCAAATACCAGATTGTGGGGTATAGAAGATACCACCACGCTTAATCTTTTGCTTGCCCCTTGCTTGACCATAGGTATCGGAAGGGTCGGTAACTTCAAGTGTAAGGATGTTTTCGCCCTCTACCAAAGCATCGGTAATGTCAGCATAGAATGGGAAGTATCCACCTACATGGGTGATAACTTCTTTGCCGTTTACCATAACCTTTGCGATATAGTCTACTGCATCAAAGTGTAGTAGCACTCTGCCCTTGTTGAAGCCTTCTGGCAAGGTAAAGGTGCGCTTATAATATAGGATATCGTTTGGTGTAACCATTTTTTCTACACCACTCAAAATACACTCTGGTGAGAATGGCACAACAATTTTGCCTTGATACTCTTTTAATTCTACCTTCTTTGGTAGGATTGCATAGTCCCATTCGCCATTGAGATTGATGTAAGAATCTCTGACCATTTGTGGACGGGGATACTCTGGAAGTGGAGCACTCTTATCAAGTTTTTCACCAAATGGAGTAAGTAGTTTGTCAAATTGTTCTTTTGCCATATATATTCTCCTTATAAGAAATATTTACTCTACCTATTATCATAAACCAAATTTAGGTATTTTGCAATACCCAATTTGCGTGCGCGTAATATTTACATTGTTTGACAAATGTGGTATAATTATTAGTATGAATGCTCAAGTAGAACTCGACAGGCTAATAGAAAATTGCAAATCAGAAGGTAGTACCCCCAGCCTACTTTTGCATGCATGCTGTGCGCCATGTGCAAGCTATCCACTTGAGTATCTTGTGGAGCATTTTGATATTACCCTTTTCTACTACAATCCAAACATAACAGAGCAAGCCGAATATCAAAAAAGGCTAAATGAGCTCTTGAGGCTTGCCCACGAGTTTGGTGTAAATGTAATTGATGGTGGATATACCGAAAATCTATTCTTTAGTGCAACAAAAGGATTGGAACAGGAACCCGAACGAGGCAGTAGGTGCAGTGTTTGCTTTGAGCTTCGTCTAAAGGAAACTGCAAAGCAAGCATCAAATAAGTTTGACTACTTTGCAACCACTCTTACTCTATCCCCTTTGAAGAACGCAACCCTTCTCAACGAGATTGGACAACGGGTTGCAAAGGAATGTAACGCAACATATCTTCCCACCGATTTCAAAAAGAAGGGTGGATATCTGCGCTCAATAGAGCTATCCAAAAAATACGACCTATATAGGCAAAACTATTGTGGCTGTGTCTTTAGCAAAAGAAAAGATTGACATAACCAAAGGTTATTTATATAATGTAGTAAATACTTTAGAGGTGCAAAATGAAGTTTGACATAGAATTAGTCGGCAAAGTCGGCTCAATGGCACTCATTGACAAACAAAACAACGATATCGATTATAATGTTATCGCACGCATATCTCGTGAGCTTCGCCCTGGATACTTGTGGGTTACTTCTGGCGCGACCGAAATCGGCCGTCTTGACTACATTCATCGTAACGGAGTAGAGCTTGAAGGCGACGAGAGCGACATCAAAACCGACTATGCAGCACAAGGACAAACCATACTTCTCGAAACCTATCGTAGATTTGTCAATGCAAGCTATTCTATCCGTCAATTTTTGGTTGAGCATCAACATTTCAACGACCCGATGAAGTGCGAACACCTAAAGAATGCCCTACTTCGTTGCCCAATGCAAAAGGCAATACCAATCATCAACTATAACGACCCCGTTTGTTCCGAAGAAAACCGTAAGATGGAAATCCAATCTCTCCGTTCAAAGAGCAAAAAGGTTGTTGAGTGCATTGATAATGACGAAACTGCCAGCCAAATCGCATGCCTTGTAAAGCCCAAAAACCTACTTATTTTATCCGGTGTTGACGGCATTTTCACCGACATAAACGACAAGAGCAGTCTTGTAAGAACCATCTCCGGCAAGGACATATACGAAGTTGTTGAGCATATCGAATACTTCCAAAACTACTGTGATGGCGCATCAAGGAAGGGTGCAAATGGCGCTCGTGCAAAGCTCGAGTATGTAAAGGAGCCAGCAAAGCTTGGCACCACCATTTACATTGCCAACAGCAAATATGGCATCAACGATATTTTGAACGAAAAAGTTCCCTGCACCAAAATCGGTGTTGACCTAAAATAAACGATTACAACCAATAAAACGCGTTAGTTTGGATGAAGAACAAGCAAAAAAGAAAACCCACGACGGGACTTTACTTTGTGTAAACGACCGAGTGGGTTTTTGTATTTTGTGATGTTATTCGCCAAAATAACGAGTTTATAGTACCTTTGAAAGGAATTCTTTTAGTCTTGGGCATTTAGGATTGCCAAATAGTTCTTCGGGAGTGCCCTCTTCTGCGATGACACCTTCGTCCATAAAGAGTACGCGAGTAGCAACTTCGCGAGCAAAGCCCATTTCGTGAGTTACGATTACCATTGTCATGCCTTCAGATGCAATTTGTTTGATAAGGTCAAGAACTTCCCCTACCATTTCTGGGTCAAGCGCAGATGTTGGCTCGTCAAACAACATTACCTTTGGATTCATAGCAAGCGCTCTTACTATTGCAATGCGTTGCTTTTGTCCACCACTTAATGTTGATGGATATACATTTGCTTTTTCGGCAAGACCTATTCTTTGTAATAGTTCCATTGCTTTTGCTTCAGCTTGTTTTACTACTTCGTCCTTACTCTTGAATGGTGCTTCTTGGATAGTCTTGAGTGTAGGATACTTGATACGCATCAATTCTCTTTCTGCTGCATCTATTTTTGAAACAAGCTTTAGCTTTTCTTTGGTTAACTTCTTATCATAGGTAACCAGCTTCTTGCCAGCCTTGTCGATTACGACTTTGGTCTCTTCCCATTTTTCTACTATTGGTGCAAGGAGAACATTGGTTTCTTCAATGATTTTTCTTTGTTTTGCAAGCTTTTTGTCGATATATGCGCAAATTTTACTTTCATACTTGGAAAGTATTTTATTGTAATAAGGCATAATGATATTATTCCACTTTGCCTTGCGCATCTTTTTCAAATTGACAGTGATAGGTGCAAGTGTAATGTTATCCATAACGGTAAGGTTGTTGAACAAATTGAATTGTTGGAAAACCATACCCATATCCTGTCTGCACTCATTGATGTCAATCTTGAGGTCTGTTAGGTCCTTGCCATTGAAAATAATCTTACCAACGGTAGGGTCTTCAAGAACATTCAAGCAACGCAAAAAAGTACTCTTTCCACCGCCACTTGGTCCAATGATTGCAATAATTTCGCCTTCCTTTATGGTTTCGGTTATATCGTCAAGAACGAGAAGATTGCCAAACTTTTTAGTTAAGTTTTTGATTTCTATCAAATTATTTTGATTGTTAATTGCGTTCACTTCTTTGTAACCTCCTTTCCAACAATTTCAAACCGAATGAAATGAGATATACGGTAATAAAGTATACGATTGCTGCAAATAGATATGGGGTAATAACATTATAAGATGTATTAACGATACCCTTGATTGCAGTAAAGAACTCACTAACGCCTATGATAAGAGCAACTGAAGTTTCCTTCAAAAGCACAATAGCTTCGTTGCCAAGAGGAGGAAGTATATTTTTTGCAGATTGTGGAAGTATGATTCTCTTCATGGTAGTACCATAACTTAAACCCACTGCCCTACCTGCTTCAAACTGACCACGGTCAACACTCATGATACCAGCACGCATTATTTCGGCAACATATGCAGCACTATTCAAACCAAAGCCAATGGTAGCAATAATATATGGCGAAATCTCACGATTGAAGAAAATGACATCTGCAAAAATAACAAAGCAGATTATCATAAGTTGAACAAGTACAGGTGTTCCTCTTATGATTGCAAGATATGTTTGTGAAAAGGCATTGAGCACTTTATTTATGAACTTATCTTTAGGTAGTACCATAAATACTGCAAGCAATGTGCCAAGAATGATACCAATCGCAAGAGCCATCACCGTAATTGCCAAAGTCCATCCATAGGATTTTAGCAACAACAGCAAGATTTCTTTTCTAAAAATTATACTAAAATCTAATTTCATTTATATTTTTTTATCCCTATAAACATAGTTTAGGGCTGTTCCTTGCGAAACAGCCCACTTTTAGTTGTAACTATTTGATATTAACCAAAGTACTTCTTGTTGATAGCATCCATGGTGCCATCGTTCTTCATTTCGGTTAGAGCTTGGTTAATCCAATCAACGAGTTCCTTGTTTCCTTCTTTAACTGCGAATGCATATTCATCATCAAATACACTTTCTTCACAAATCTTGGTGCCTGCATAGTTTTCTACAAACTTTTGTGCTGGGAACTTATCGATGATAACTGCATCAACCTTACCTTGTGTAAGAGCAAGAACTGCTTCTGCACCAGTGGTGTATTTTGCAACTGAACCAGGAGCTGCAAGACAAGCATCTTCGCCTTCGCCTGCCCAATTAGGATCCATTTCAGCAAGTAGTTGACCTACTGTACCACTTTGAACACCAATCTTTTTGCCACCAAGGTCAAATGGGCCTGCGATATCGCTATCGTTCTTAACGATGATAACTTGTGAGCTATCGAATACACCGATAGAGAAATCAAGGTTTTCATCTCTCTTTTCGCTGTAGCTGATACCTGCCATTGCGATGTGTGCCTTGTTGACGCCAGGAGCAAGAAGAACTGAATCAAATTCCATATCTTCAACTACGAGTTCAACGCCAAGCTTGTCAGCAAGAGCCTTTGCGATATCCATATCCCAACCAACGATTTTGCCGTCAGCATCTTTGTATTCAAAGGGTGGGAAGTATGCATTGGTAGCAACAACGAGCTTACCATATTCCTTGATGCCCTCTGGTGTAGAGTCGGTAATACCTTTGTCGTTACATCCAACAAGAGCGAATGCACCAACAACCATAACTGCTATTAGTAAAACGGATATAATAATCTTTTTCATTATAAATCTCCTTTAAAAAATGTCGTTTTTGTGTAATATGCCGATATCATATCCTATACGAATGCATAAAGCAAACATTTTTATGCATAAAATTTAATTTTTTTGCATTTCCTATAATTTACTTTTTGGCTTTGCGAATTTTAAGTGAATACTATTGTAAACGCGCGATATTTATGTTACAATTGGGCTGATGAAAAAAGCTACACTTTATATTTGCATAAGTTTGGTTGTTTTACTCCTTTTGGGGAGCGCTTTTGCTTGCACCGATGATACGCGCAGACTATATTTTTCTGAAGACAGCTATACTGTTTATCTTCAAGGTGGCTCCATTTCAGTTACTCCAAATGTAGTAACTCGTCCAAAAGGCAATGATTATACCCTAACTATCTCCAACCCTACCATTGCAAAAATTGATGGAAAAACAGTAACCGGTCTTAAAGAAGGTATCGCAACACTAACAGTAACAAGTGGCGAGCATACCGATACAGCTCAACTTATTGTCAAGGCTGTATACGATGGTTCAGACGATACTCCAGTGGATGACGGCAAGTTTGTTGTATATTTTGCAACTGATTACTCTGCAGTTGCTGCTCAAAGAGTAGCTCCTGGCGAAAAGGCAACTTTGCCCACAGCTCCCAATCGTGAAGGATATACCTTGTTTGGCTGGTATACCGACCCCGATTTTACCACCCCATATGATTTTGACACCCCTGTTACATCAAATATAACCTTATATGCCCTTTGGAGTGTCTCGGACCCAATATTTAAGTTCACAAATGTCAACGATGTTGTTTATGTAAGTGGATTCAAATATTCCTATATACCATATGAAAGTGCTACTCTCCCTTCAACTGATGATGAAGGTAACATTGTAACCGGTGTATATGCTGGTGCATTCCGTAATAACGAAAAACTCAAAAATGTAACAATCCCAGATAGCTATACCAAAATTTTCAGCTCTGCATTTGAAAACTGCATTGCACTCGAAAGGGTTACTTTTAGTGGCGCTGGTCTGGAAGTTATCGAAGAGCTTGCATTCAGTGGATGCTCGGAGCTCGCTGTTGTAGAGTTTGGTGGCGAAGGTCTAAAAACCATAAGTTCCCAATGCTTTAGTGGTTGCTCAAAGCTTGTAAGCATCAATATGCCAAACTCCGTATCCAAAATTGGTGTAGGAGCTTTCTTTGGTTGTCGCTCACTCAACATTACAAAGCTTCCAAGCAGTCTAAAGGTTATCGAAATGCAATCCTTTGCTGGTACTGCTATCGTTTCGCTTGATATAAGTGGTATCGAAGCTATTTATAACCAAGCATTTTGGGGCACAACCACCCTTACCACCATCAAAAATCCCGATTCACTCAAAACAGTAGGTAGCTATGCCTTTGGTAGCTTGCTCCAAGGCGAAGCAAGTAACGCCACTGCTTGGCTCAGGAACACTTCCGAAGTTTCCACATGGGGCAACAAAGAGGGAGCAAAAGTAACATATCTTGGCGATGTACTAGTATATGTCAGTCCTGTTGGAATCGGCACAAAACCCCTACCAATATATGTTAAGTCCACAACAAAAACCATTGCTGGTCAAGCATTCAGCGACATCGACAACGCAATGGCATACTTTATCGGCACAACTCCCCCCACCTATGGCACCAACGCATTTGGTGGCATGAGTGAGCCTACTGTTGATATCGTAGTCCCTGGTGGCAGAACAGAAACTTATGCTAAAGCTTGGCTCATCACCAGCCAAGATGAAGATGGATACTATGTGCCAAGTGCATATTCTCTTGCCCTTGTACAACGCATTTACGAGTTCACATCTATCTACGACCCATCTCTTGTCGGCATGACAATGTACACTCGTTATCCCCTTGTCAACTTCAGTTCTGTGCAAGGCGAGACCATCTATTACAGCAAGCTCAATGCTCACGCAGCAGGAGACCCCTATGCAGGCATTTCATTTAGTGATACCGAAAAGAATTATGTCATCCACGCATATACTGGTACTGCACCCGAACTTGACTTGACAACACTATTTGCAACAGATGCTGGTAGCAAGACTGTCACGGTAGACAGAATTTGCCCCTACGCATTCAACGCAAATGAAACCCTTGCAACATTAAGATTACCAAACAGAATACTCCTTATAGACAGCTACGCATTTATGCTATGTGATGCACTAAAGAGCATCTATCTATCTGGCGACGACACCTTCACTCCACTATCATCACACATCCAACAATACAGCTTTAGTGGTGTACCAAGTGATATGAAGGTTTATGTCCCCACCTCACAACTTACCAAGTACAACGATAGATGGGGTGTAAAGTGCGCTTCTCTTAAGAATAAGTTTGAGGGTCAATAATGATTGCAACTTATGTTTTAGCTCCCCTATCTCTTATTTTAGGAACCTTAAGTGGCTACTTTAACCTAAAAGGAAAGCCCACACTTCGTATATTCACAAAGGGACTTGCCTCCCTTTTGTTTGTTGCAATCGCGCTCATTACTTTGTACCTAAAAGGCATCACTCTTTATGGTATACTGGTGCTTGGCGCACTCATTCTTGGCATGGTGGGCGACCTATATCTTTGTATGAATAAGGATATAGTTAAAAAGGAAAAGGCTGGTCCTTTGTTCTTTATCGGTGGCTCTTGCTTCTTTGGCGGGCATGTTCTTTTTGGTGTAGTATATCTCGTAAGTGTGCCCTTCAAACTTTATCTTATCCCCTGCCTGTTTGTCATTCCAGCACTACTTGCAGTGGCACTTGTTGTAGGCAAAAAGAAGATAAATCTCGGCAAGCTTACTCCATTCGCTTTTGCGTATGGCTTTATACTAAACCTAATGCTGGTTGTAACCATCAATGCATTTATTCATAACTACAACAACCCATTTGGCGTATTAAGCCTTGTAGCTGGCATACTCTTTGTGATATCTGATAGTTCACTACTATTCAAAGAGTTTTCGCACCTAAAAGGCAACCCTATCCTTATATATGTTGTGCTTGTAACCTATTACATTGCACAATGTCTTTTTGCTATATCCATTCTTTATTATTAAGGAGTTACTATGAAAAAGCTCACTAAACTACAACTTGGATTGTTACTTGGCGCAGTTGCTATCATTTGTCTTGGCTTGGTATTTTTAGTATCAGCAATGCAAATCCTTCCACTTTTTAGTGCAATATCAAATGCTCTTGGCAGATATCTCATCGTAATAGGCACCATGAGTTGTGGCATTATGTTGTTTTCCAATGTTGCCCTTACCATCGAGGATGAAAAGCTCCGTAATGGCCTAACACTTGGCATCACCATTTTTGCATTTATACTTACCCTTCCACTTGTTTATGTTTTCATTGCAATATTCCCAGCAAATGTGGGCATAATGGGTTTTGTCGGCAGAGAAATTATGATGCTTGATACCATCGTTGCAGGCTTCCATGCTTGGTTTGGTAGTGGCGCCTTTGTATATGTTGTATACGCATTTATGCTCATAGTATCCATAGTATTTTTGCTTGAGCCTTTGGCAGTTGGCATCCTTGCACTCAAAGGCAAGACATTGGTACTATTCAAAAAGGGTGGTCCAGTATTTAGCATTGACGAGCTACCCGTACTCAAAAAGATAAGAGAAAAGGACAACCAAAATGGCTAATATCTTTGAGCGCACAGCTATGCTACTTGGCGAAGATGCCATTGAGAAGCTATCAGACATCAAGGTAGCTATCTTTGGTGTAGGTGGCGTAGGTGGTTTTATAGCTGAAGCTATAGCAAGGAGTGGTGTAGGTGCAATAGATCTATTCGACAATGATACAGTCAGCACAAGCAACATCAATCGTCAAATAATAGCACTCCACTCCACCATTGGAAAATACAAAACCGATGTTATGAAGGAGCGCATTTTGGATATAAACCCAAATTGCAAAGTGGGCGCATACAATCTTTTTTACGGAATAGATACAGCAAATAGCATCGACCTATCACAATATGACTATGTTGCTGATGCCATTGATTCAGTAAAAAGCAAAGTGCTTCTCATCGTAAAATGCAAGGAAGCAAATGTGCCTATTATTTCTGCAATGGGTGCTGGCAACAAACTCAACCCCATGGCATTTGAAATTGCCGACCTATCCAAAACAACAGTTTGTCCCCTTGCAAGGGTTATGAGAAAGGAACTCAAAGCAAAGGGTATCACTCATCTTAAGGTTTGCTACTCTAAAGAAGAGCCCATCATCCCTACTCAAACAGCAACCGAAGGACGCACACCTCCTGGCTCAACTGCATTTAGCCCCAGCGTAATGGGACTTATAATTGCAAGTGAAATCATCAAAGATATCGTCAAGGCATAACACCTAACATTATATAAAGAAATAGAGAGCCCGCTTGCTGGCTCTCTTTATTTGTGGAGGAGGGATTGAGAAATTCAATTAAATTTTAAATTATCTATATAAGCACCCGGCAAGCGTTTTATTGAAGTCGGGTTCCTTATCTTGGCTATATTTTAGCAAGCAAAAATGAATTTCGCGTATATCTAATGCTGAAAGTTTTGTGAATATTTTTTGAGTCCACAATGAATTATCAGCTATCTATTGCTAAAAAGCATTATTTTTGTTAAAATATCAATATAAATCTTCGTGGAGCGCGCTCAAAATGATAAAATGTGTACTTTTTGATATGGATGGCACCCTTTCCAACACTCTTGATGACCTAAAGGTTGCCCTAAATTACACTCTTAACAAGCTTGGTTTACCTTTGAGAAGCAGTGCTGAAGTCCTCAGTTATGTAGGCAATGGCATTGATGCCCTTGTGCGTAGAGGACTCCCCGAAAATGCAAAGGACAGATTTTGTGAAGCTCTACCCATATTCAAAGAGTACTACAAAAATCACCTTACCGATTACACGCGTCCCTATGACGGAGTAAACGAAACCATTGATACCCTAAAGTCAATGGGCATCAAGGTTGGCATTATATCAAACAAGCTCCAAGCTCCCCTTGAGGATATTGTACACTCATTTTGGGGCGATAAAATTGATGCTGTATGTGGCATAACCGACTATTATCCACCAAAGCCCAGCCCAGACATGGTGTACATTTGTCTTGACAAAATGGGCGTTAAGTTAGAGGATGCAATTTATGTAGGCGACAGCTTGGTTGATGTTCAAACTGCAAACAATGCTATGGCGCACTTTGTAGCATGCTCGTGGGGATTTTCCACAAAGGAAGCTCTCATTGGTGCTGGCGCAACTGAAATCATAGACAATCCACTTCAAGTTCTTGATTATATAAAATAGGATACCCAAATAGATGAAATCTCTCCTTCCCAAACAACTTCTTGCAAAGGGCAAGATAACACTCAAAGATATTGAGCTAAACAGCTACTCACTTCCTTTTGAAGATGAGATTTTGCGCTATGGGAAGGAAACACTAATTGATATTTATCGCGATATGGCTTATATTCGCGAGTTCGAAAACACCCTTGAGCTTTCAAGAAAGCAAGGGCTAAATGGCTACAAGTTCAACTATGCTTGCCACCTTTCAACAGGTCAAGAAGCTGTTGCTGTTGGCGAAGCTCTTGCGCTCAAAAAGGAAGATATCATTTTTGGCACTCATCGCTCACACGGCGAGTTTATTGCAAAGAGTATGCGCGCCATTCGTCTTATGAATGACAAGGAGTTAGATGAAGTTCTTTCAAACTACCCTACCCCCACCTATCAAAATATCAAATCAACACTTACACAAGGCGCAAAAAATAATGCAGTAGATTTCATTTTATATGGAGCTTTTGCAGAAATTTTCGCTCGTACAAGTGGCTTACAAAGGGGCATGGGGGGCAGTATGCATCTCCATTTTGCCCCATTTGGTGTATATCCTAACAATGCCATTGTAGGTGGCTCTGCTCCCCTTGCTGTTGGCGCAGCACTTTACAATCGTATAAATGCTAAAAGTGGCATAGTTGTTGCAAATCTTGGCGATGGTGCCCTTAACTGTGGTGCAGTTTACGAAGCAATTGCCCTTGCAACAATGCATCAATATCGCTCTTTGTGGGCAGAAAAGAAGGGTTTACCCCTACTATTTGTTGTATCCGACAACCTTTATGCTCGTGGCGGTAGCACCAAGCAAGAAACTGGCTCATACGATACCCCAGCAAGATTGGGTGCTGGTTTTACTGAAAACCAAATGTACTCCGAGTCTGTCAATGGACTCAACCCACTTGCTGTTGCTGATGCTGTAAGTCGCGCAAGAGAGAGCATTGAAAATGGAAACGGTGCCGTACTTATTAGCGCAACCACCTATCGTCATAGTGAGCATAGCATTGGTGACAATCCAAGTAGAGATGGCTTGGAAGTTGCATCATGGACAGCTCTTGACCCACTTGTTACATATCCTAAACTGCTTTTTGAAAATGGCATTTTGACCAAATCGGAGCTTGAAAGCATTGATGACAATGTTAAAGAAAGGATATCTCACGCTTACAACCTTGCCATAAACGAGACTATCAGTCCCATTCTAAAGGCAACTGGCAACGCGCTTACTCAATATACATTCAACAACCAAAAGGTGGTAACTACCCCATCAAATTATGATTTTGAAAGTAATCATGAGTATCAAAAACTGCTCCAAAAAGGCAAGGATTTGACTCTTCGCGATGCACTTTCACTTGGTATAATTGAGGGTTTTAAGGCTGATAGCAGTTTGGTTGCCTATGGCGAAGATGTGAGGGGTTGGAGTCAAAAGAATTCTGTTTTCTATGGTTTGGACAAGACTCTACCATACGAAAGATTATTCAACACCCCTATTTCGGAGTCAGCTATTGTGGGTGCAGAAGTGGGCTATGCAATGCGTGGTGGCACAGTTCTTGCCGAGCTTTTATACGCCGATTTTCTAACGCGTTCAGCTGACGAAATCATCAACCAAAGCGCAAAGTGGCAAGCTATCAGTGGTGGCACTCTAAAGCTCCCACTCACATTACGACTCCCCATTGGCAGAAGTTATGGTGGACAACACTCACAAGACCTATCTGGGCTAATTGCAAGAGTTCCTGGGCTAAAAGTATATTATCCAGCAACACCATTTGATGCTCTTGCAACCATGAGAGAGTGTTTGAGTTCCACCGACCCATCAATAATATTTGAGCCAAAGGAATACTATGATAAGTTAGAGGAGTTTACCCCTATCCCAAGCACTCCCTATGCGCTCAATCACACATCCAAAAAAATGGACGGTTCCTACGCTACTGTTGTAGCCATAGGCTCTGCACTTTATGATGTCGTGTCAGCAGTACGCACAAGTGGAAAGAATATAGATGTTTTCTCCCTTGTTGCCATTGCTCCAATTGACTATGCACCAATCATAGAGTCTGTCAAAAAGACAGGTATACTGATTGTATGTGGCGAGTCTACCCTTTGTGGTGGAATAATGAGTGATATTGTTGCTCACATTCAAAAAGAGTGTTTCCATGCGCTAAAGCGCCCCATTGAAATAATATCTCTCCCCAACACCATAATCCCACCAAACGGCAAGGATAGTGGTATTTATAATTTAGAAAACAAGATTTTGGAAGCAATAAAAAGTATTTAATTAGCTTTAACGCATAAAACGCGATTATTTAGATGAGATACAAGCAAATAATAACACCCCAAAGGGTTGCTGTACTCGGTGTACTGCACCCCATTGTAAGCAAGCTTACATGTAAGAAGTAATAGTGAAGAGTGAAAAAGTAAGGTTTGTTTTAATTCTTCCCCAAAAATACTTTTGCTTTATAAAACGCGTTAGTTTGGATGCAAGCCGACGGAAAATATAAAAACCCACGACGGGACTTTACTTTGCGTAAACGACCGAGTGGGTTTTTGTATTTTGCTATGAATTGCGCCAAAATAACGCGTTTTAGCCTGTTACTTTGCCGTACTCTACCATAAACTGATAATTGTTAATATCACACCAGTACTCTTCAAAATAGTATGTGGTACGGAAATCAAGGACTGATTCCATGAAGCCACCCATACCTTGCCAAGTATCAAGTGCGTGGAAGTAACGAGGATAGCCGTTGTCCCAAATTTCAATCTTTTGTACCATTGCGGTGTATTCAGCATCTTCCATATTAGCCTTTAGGTTGTGGATGGTGATTGCTTCAGATGCCTTGACAGGGTCAAGGGTTAGCTCCAAAGTATAGTAGCCTTCTTCTTCGTTGTAGCTAACTTTTGCTTCGGTAACAGTTTCAAGAGTGATATCTTGTTCAGTTAGACGATAGCCATAGTCATGCTTTGGCTTTTGAGCTGTTGCTGCTGTTGACCAATCAACATCATATACAAAGTTACCTTGTTCATCCTTTGTGTAGGAAGGAGCACCCTTGTCGGATGTGGTGTACATCTTATAGGAATTGATGTAATCCATGCTTGCATCGGTGTAGCGAACTTCTGCAAAGCGAGTGCTATCTGGAGCAACTGCACCCATGATTGCACCAAGGAATCCGGTATCGCCTTCGATAAATGAAAACTCTGTGTAGTATTCCTTATCGCCATTGCGAACATCATATCTTTGACCGGTTACTGGGACACCCATCATAGTGTTTGAGAAAGTTACCATATATGCTGCATTTTCAGCTGTGCAGTATTTTTCAGAAGCGATTTCATATAGTTCTACTGCAAAAGCGATGATAGCTTCTTGGTCATCTGCGTCTGGCATAGTAAGGTTAAGCTTTTCGCCTTCTGGTTTTGCGCCAGGTTGGAATGCTGTCATAACTACTTCTTTGGTTGATAGCATTGGTGCAATGATACCTACTACCAAGATTGCAATTACTACTACTGCACTAAGTGCTGCTATAAGTTTTTGAAGTCTTTTCATCAATATCTCTCCGTTATTTATATTTGGTATTGAGTTTTTAGTCATCTGCGCCAAGGAGCTCAAGTTTGCTCTTTGGAGGAACAGCCTTACTATCACCGTGTCTTACAAAGAACATCAATGCGATAGAGATAACTACACAGATTACAGAGTATAGGAATAGGTACTTGGTGCCCCATTCGTCCATGATTAGACCAGCAATAAATGGAGTGACTGCTTGTGCCGACATGGTAGCTGTGTAATATAGGCCGGTGTACTTACCGATGGTTGCGTTAGAAGATAGTTCAACAACCATTGGGAAGGTGTTAACATTACCAATGATAAGACCAAATCCTGCAATTAGGTAGAAGATACAATATAGATATACTGCATATGGGCTTGGGGTAGCAGCAAATAGGAATATCAATAGATAGCTGATAACGGCAAGACCGAAGCCAAGCATAATGGATTTTCTTCTGCCAATCTTAACTGCGAGCCAGCCAACTGGGATGAATGCGACAGCACTAACGCCCATAGATACACCACTGATGATACCACCGATACCAGCTGATTGACCGAGGGTCTTGGTGATATAAATGGATAGGTTGGAGCTGATTGCGTTGTAGCCCATGAACCACATGAAGATAGATGCAAGGATAAGCATAAATGAAATCATTCTTGCCTTCTTACCCTTGTTTCCTTCAAGAGCAATCTTTGCTTCTTTCTCTTCGTCAATAGGTTCTTCGTCATCATCATCGTTGCTGATGCCGTATTCTGCACAAAGATCTTGACATTCCTTAAATAGTACTGGTTCTTTTACGAATACCAAATAGCAAGCAAGGAGTATGAGCATTGCGCAAGCTACTGCAATAAAGATTGCCATGTATCCATAAGGATTTATCATAAATGTTATGGTATAAATCAAGAATGCTACTGCACCACCAGCGCCACCAGCGAGGTTAATCATAGCATTTGCTTGTGAACGCAAGGGCTTTGGAGTTACATCAGGCATGAGAGCAACTGCTGGTGAACGGAATGTTGCCATTGCGATTAGAACAAGAAGAAGTACTACCATGTAAAGAATCAAAGGAGTGAGGTTGCCCTTGGTAATCTTTTGGAATACTTGGTCGGTAGCATAGCTATTCAAACCACTCTTAACATATGAGTTGTATTCTTGGGTGTAATTGCCTTCTGCATCCTTGGGATTAAGTGCGATTTGGAGGTATTCTTCAAGAGAACCAACCTTATCTTCGCCACCACCGAAGCTATCAAAGTAGTCACGGTCGCAGTAGTCAGAGTTGTGTGCGCCTTCGTTATAGAGCATAGTGTAGATACCCTCTGCATCGTATACTTTACCTTCGTGGTCGGTGTAGGTATATCCAGGAGCATCGGTTGCCATGATGCTTGTACGAAGGTCAAGAGCGTCGTCAAGTTGAGCATTTGATGTTATAGGAACAAATATCATGATGATAACACTTGCAATGGTACCAAGCACGATAAATGGTGTACGACGTCCCCACTTTGTGTTGGTCTTATCGCTGAGCTTACCAAACAAAGGAAGTAGGAACAAGCTGAGTAGGTTGTCAGCACCCATAATTAGACCACGCAAGCTGTTTGAAAGACCAAAGGTGTTTTCAAGTAGAAGTGGTACAACATAGTCGTAAGCAGTCCAAAAAACTTGGATGACTGCAAACGCCAAACCGACTTTAAGAGTTCTCCAGTAATTGAGTTTCATATATCACCTCAAAAAATTTGTCCTTTAACATTATAACTTAAATAAACTCTCATTTCAATACTAAATATTGAAAAACTAAATATTTTATTATATAATATATAATATTAAAAGAAATCACCAATATAAAGGAGAATAGGATATGGCAAAAAGAAAGACCATCAAATTTAACAATACCACCCTTTTTATCCTAATTGCAATAGTAGTAATTGTAGGACTTTTGGTAGCTCTCGCATATAGCCCGGTTGGACAAAAATTGCTTGAAGGGTTGCCTGATACTGAAAATAACGGTAACCAAACTACCGAAAAGCGCATTGTAAAGCTTGGTGGCAATGCAGTTGACGCAGACCAAAATGTAGTGCTATCAAATGTTGTATGTCAGGTACACTTTATCAATGTAGGACAAGGCGATGCTATCCTTGTTCAATTTAGCGATGGTGTAGATATTTTGATTGATGGTGGCTCTGGCAGTAGCCAATATCCCCCAACAGAAATCAGAACCAACTACATCAATTATCTTATGGGCGCTGGTATCGTTGATAGCATAGACTATATGATTGCAACGCACCCAGACACCGACCACTACAATATGTTCTCATATGTACTCGATAGCTTTGTCGTTGAAAACATCATGTATAATGATATGGTAAAGAATAGTGTTCAAACTTACGAAAACTTCAAGACCAAAGCTCAAGACGAAGTAAGTAGCGAGCATCTTTATAAAATTGATGCAGACGGCACATTTTATGATAACTTTGTAAGTGGCACAGGCTACGAGCTTGACATTTATGCACCTGGCTACAACACCTTCCAAGACGAAGATGCAGAGTACGATTCTGAAGAGTCAAACGGCATGAGCCCTATAATAGTTCTTACCGTAAACGAAACCACCGTTCTTCTTACCGGTGATGCTACATTTGAAACCGAGGAGTGGTTTGTTGACCAACTTGGCAGTAGCACTCTTGATATTGATGTTCTAAAGGTAGGACACCATGGTGCAGCTGGCTCAACAGGAGAAGCCTTCCTTAATGCTATCAACGCAGAGTATGCCATCATTTCAAGTGACGAGGGTGGCGCATATGCACATCCAAGACCAGAACTTATGACAAGGTTGTTTAATGCAGGTGTAGTAACCTATCGCACATCAAGACATGGCAACATCGTACTTAACATAGACCAAACAGGTGCATTTGCATTTGAAGTAGACAACGAAGTTATGGTAGAAAACAACACCAAGCACATTGATGACAAAATGCTAATTACCCAAGCTGGCGAATAAAACCCCTAACCCACAATTAAACCCTCTCGATATTGCGAGAGGGTTATTTTTTGCTTATAGGTAAGAAGTAATAGTGAAGAAGTATGGGGTTTATTATAAATCTATTACTTTTGCTTTATAAAACGCGTTAGTTTGGATGCAAGCCGACGGAAAATATAAAAACCCCTTAATAATATAACTCATAAAACGCGATTATTTAGATGAGATACGAGCAAATAATAACACCCCGAAGGGTTGCTGTACTTTGATGTACTGCGCCCTGACGGGGTGTTGTTACTTTGTGAAGTAGGTCGCTAAAGAATCGCGTT